>NZ_LATC01000054.1:0-33848 GCF_001414075.1 Mycobacterium sp. UM_11
GATGTGTATAAGAGACAGGGGCTGGCGTGGGCGCCCGCCGGGTTCTTCGAGCAGGACGGCGCGCCCGTTCCGGCCTGCGCGCGCGGCACGCTGAGCCGCGTCGAGGCCGCGCTGGCCGAGGCCGGTGTCGAGGCGGTGATCGGGCACGAGGTCGAATTCCTGCTGGTCGCGCCCGACGGTGGCCGCCTCCCGTCGACGCTGTGGGCGCAGTACGGGCTGGCCGGCATCCTCGAGCACGAGGCGTTCGTCCGGGACGTGACCCGCTCGGCGGCGGTGGCCGGCATCGCGATCGACCAGTTTCATCCCGAGTACGGCGCCAACCAATTCGAACTGTCCATGGCGCCCCAAACGCCGGTGGCCGCCGCCGACCAGCTGGTGTTGTTGCGGCTCGTCATCGGCCGCGTGGCGCGCCGCCACGGGCTTCGCATCAGCTTCTCGCCCGCGCCGTTCGCCGACGGCGTCGGATCCGGTGCGCACCAACACTTTTCGCTCACCATGTCGGAGGAGCCGCTGTTCTCCGGTGGCGCGGGCGCGCGCGGCATGACGGTGCCGGGGGAGAGCGCCGTGGCGGGGGTGGTTCGTGGACTGCCGCAGGCGCAGGCCGTGCTTTGCGGGTCGATCGTGTCCGGCCTGCGGATGCACCCCGGCAACTGGGCCGGCGCCTACGCGTGTTGGGGCACCGAGAACCGCGAGGCGGCGGTGCGATTCATCGAGGGCGGGCCCGGCAACCCGCGTGGCGGGAACGTCGAAGTCAAGATCGTGGACCCCTCGGCGAACCCCTACCTGGCGTCGGCGGCGATTCTGGGGCTCGCGCTGGACGGCATCAACCGCCGAGCGCCGCTGCCACCGGAGATCACCGTCGACCCGGCCACCCTGTCCGATGCCGATCGCGAGCGCAACGGGATCGCCACCCTGCACCGGCAACAGGCGGAAGTCATTGCCGCACTGGACGGCTCGGAGCTGATGCGGGGCATATTGGGCGATCCGGCGGTCGACATGGTGGTCGCGGTCCGGCGCCTGGAGCACGAGCGGTACGGCGGCCTGGAGGCCGAGCAACTGGCGGACAAGTTCCGCATGGCCTGGAGCGTGTGACGGGCTCGTCATGGCGCCTGATTCCTCCGCGCTGGCCCGGCACGTCGGCGAAGTGGCCCTGATCGACCAGCACGCGCACGGATGCTGGTTGACGGCGGGGGACCGGCGGCGGTTCGAGAACGCGCTCAACGAGGCCAACACCGAGCCCATCGTGGGGTCGGGCTTCGACTCTCAGCTCGGCTTCGCCGTGCGCGCCCACTGCGCCCCGCTGCTGGGCCTGCCCAAACATGCTGAGCCCCAATCCTATTGGGATCGCCGAAGCCAACTGAGCGAGGCCGACCTGGCCCGGACGTTCCTGCCGGCCGCCGGAGTCAGCGACTGGCTGGTGGACACCGGGATCGGCGCCGACACCGCCGGGCCGGACGAGATGGCGAACCTCTCCGGCAACCGCGCCCACGAGGTGGTGCGCCTCGAGCAGGTCGCCGAGCAGGCCGCGCGGGCGCCGGGCGACTACGCGAGGGCCTTCGAGGACATCCTGCGCCGGCGCGCGGCGACGGCGGTGGGCACCAAGTCGATCCTGGCCTACCGGGGCGGCTTCGACGGCGACCTGAGCGAGCCGTCACCGGCGCAGGTGACCGAGGCGGCCGCCCGGTGGCGCGACGCCGGCGGCACCCGGCTGCAGGACCGGGTGCTGCTGCGCTTCGGTCTCCATCAGGCGCTCCGACTGGGCAAGCCCCTGCAATTCCACGTCGGCCTCGGCGACAGGGACTGCGACCTGCACAAGACCAACCCGTTGCTGCTGCTCGACTTCCTGCGGCGATCCGGGGCCACCCCGATCGTGCTCCTGCACTGCTACCCGTACGAGCGGGAGGCCGGCTACCTGGCGCAGGCCTTCAACAACGTCTATGTCGACGGCGGACTGACCGTAAACCAGCTTGGCGCGCGGTCACCGGCGTTCGCCGCCCGGCTGCTCGAGCTGGCCCCCTTCGGCAAAATCCTGTACTCGTCGGACGGGTTCGGCCCCGCCGAACTGCATTTCCTCGGCGCGGCCCTGTGGCGCAGGGCAATTCATCGCGTGCTGCGGGACTTCGTGGCCGACGGCGATTGGAGCGCGAGCGACGCCATCCGGGTGGTCGACCTGATCGCCCACGGCAACGCCGCCCGCCTCTATGGCGTTTGACGTGCGGTAGCACCGGGGTACCCCGCCCCAATGGCGACCATGGGCGACGTCTTGAACTGGGCCCGCGATCAGGTCGTGTCGCGGGTGCCCAAAGCCGACCTCGATCAGCGCGATCCGGACTACATCCGCGACCAACTTCCGGGGACCTGGCTGCTGGCGTCGCTGTACTTCCGCGCGGACGTGCGGGGCATGGACCGCATCCCGGCCGAGGGGCCGGTGCTGCTGGTCGGCAACCACAGCGGCGGCAACGTGCCCCCGGACACGTTCGTTTTCACCCTCGCGTTCTGCTCCTACTTCGGCGTCGAGCGGCCCTTCTATCAGTTGGCCCACAACCTCGTCGTCTCCGCACCGCCGCTGGGCTGGCTGCGCAAGTTCGGCACGGTCGCCGCCAACCCCGAAAACGCCCGCCTCGCACTGGAATCCGGGGCGGCGCTGCTGGTCTACCCCGGCGGCGACTACGAGGTCTTCCGCCCGTCGTGGGAACGCCACACCGTCGACTTCGGCGGCCGCATGGGCTACGTGCGGCTGGCCCGCGAAACCGGCGTGCCGATCGTTCCCGTCGCCAGCGTCGGCGGCCAGGAGAGCGCGCTGTTCCTCAACCGCGGGCAGTGGCTGGCCAAGCTGCTGATGGCCGACAAGCTGCTCCGGCTCAAGAGCATCCCGATCTCGCTGGCGCTGCCGTGGGGCCTCAACATCAGCGACCTGGCGGGCCACATTCCGTTGCCGACCAAGATCGTGATCGAGGTGCAGGACCCGATCGAGGTCGACGGCTCGGAATTCGAAGACCAAGCGGTGCACGACAAGGTCATGGCCAGCCTGCAGGGCGGTGTCGACCGGCTGGCCGCCGAGCGACGATTCCCGGTGATCGGCTGATGCGCGTCGAACGCCGCTGCGTCATCAACGCCGACCGCGACGCGGTCTGGAAGATCGTCAGCGACCCGGACTGCTACCCGTCGTTCATGACGAACTTGGAGCGCTGGGAGTCGTCGAACGACAAGCCGGCCGGCGTCGGTGCGCGCTACACCGTTCACTGGAAGATCGGCTCGGTGCCCGTGGGTGGGCTGATCGAGGTGGTCGAGTTCGACGAGGGCCGGGACCTGGCCTGGGTGGGCATCACCGGGGTCACGCTGCGCGGACGGATCCGGTTGCGCGACCGCGGCGACGGCTGCACGAAGGTGACGTTCCGGCTGTCGTATCAGGCGCCCGGGGGACTGCTCGGGTACATCGCTGACCGGATCGCCGTGCGCCAGGTGGGACGCACCGTCGCCGACACACTCAAACGCCTGCGGAAGCTCGCCGAGTCGTAGGCGAATTTTTCCAATTCACCCCCCGAGAAATCCCCGCGCGGCATAGGCTCCGATCGACGAATCGGGCAACGTCACCATCCATCGCAGGACCAGAAGGATTTGGGAGCATGTTGCTTCGAGCGACTCTCGTCGCCGCCGTCGTCGCCGCCGCCGCAAGCGGTCTGGCAGCACCGGCCCACTCATCGCCCGGCTGTTACATCGCCAGTTCCGGCGATTGCGTGCCCTATCCGCAACAAGGCCCGTCACAGCCACCCGGTGCCACCGCGAAATGCGCGGACGGCAGCTGGTCGTTCAGCGAACACCCGCATGCGGGCGGCACCTGCCACGGACACGGGGGAGTCCAGCAGTACTTGTAGCGGTCGGCGATGACCGGCGCTGCTCCCAAGCGATCGGATGGTCGGAGGACGAGGGGTGACCATCCGAACGCCCAGGCGCCGGCATCGCCGAACATCCTGTGGCGCAACAGGATTAGCGTCGGCGGAGGGCCGAATGCAGGCCGCCGACCGGTCGGTCAGACCAAGGCCGGCGCGCCGAACACCCAGCCGGTGTCGGCATTGGCCGGGGTCTGCGCGTTTTGCTCAGTACTGAGCGCCCCCGTATGGGCCTCGCCGCGGGCCAGCGCCACTATCGCGACAATCACCACTATCGCCGCCGACGCCAGGACCATCACGCCCACGCCGTCGGCGTTCAGGGTCTCGCCGAGCACCACGATGCCCAGGACCGATGCCACCGCCGGTTTGGCCACGGTCACCGACGGCAGTGAGGCGGTCAGCGCACCGGCGCGAAACGAAGACTGCTGAAAGACCATCCCCGCCAACGCCGCCAGTATCCAGACATAGAATTCCGGCGCGCACAGCAGCGCCCCGAAACCGTGTCCGGCCGCCGCGACGACGGCTTTGGTCAGCACCGCGAACAGGGCCAGCGACGAACCGGCCACCACCGCCAGCAGTACCGCCGCACGCGGACCGGGCCACTTGCGCGCACCCAGGACACAGAACACCAGTAGCGGACCCAACACCAGGGCCACCAGAGTCCAGGTTGCCGGCGACCCCTGCGACTGCCCGGCCGTCGGGTCGCCAACCGTGACCACCACCGCCAGAGCGACGGCGAGCACCGTCGCCCACATCCACTGCCCGCGGGTCACCCGCTGACGGGTCAGCCGCGCGTTGACCGGCAGGGCAAATAGCAGCGCCGTCACCTGCAGCGCCGTCACCAACATCACCGACCCGACCTCCAGCGCGGCGGCTTGCAGGCTGTAGTTGGCAACGGCACCGCCGCCGCCAAGCCACCACCGGGTGTCGCGCAACGACATGCGGAACAACTCCCAGTGGCCGACTGGCTCGTCGGTGACCTCGTGCGCGGACTGTTGACGGCTCACCGCGCCGATCGCGGATGCCAGCGCGGCGCACAGGGCGAGCACAACCGCGATCTCCGACTTCACCATGGGACCTCCTCAAGATTCCGAGACCACTTCGGGCTAGACCCCGAAGTAGACGCCGTACCTGCTCGTCGCCAGCGCTTTCAACAGCCACAGGACCAGCCCGGTGCCGGCCAAGGTGCCACCAGTCACAGCCACGATGAAGGCGGCCCGGAACGCCGACCGGAGAGGGTTCTGCTGGTCGGCGGCGGTCGGCGGGTGGATGTTGCTGGCGGTCATGGCATCGTCGACGTCCTTTCGGTCATGTGCATCGTCGTTGCGCGGTTCATGCCGAATCATGAAGAAAATGGTGATGGACGAAGCACTGCTCCCGGAATGGCCGGGAAGCCAGATTGGGTTGCCTCTAGGGATAGAGTTTCCTATCCATTTGGTAAGCATCGCGCGTGCCCGCCCCGCGTAAGAGGGCTCGCCGTTGACCAACCCGCCACGGCGACAACGTGGTGGCGCGCGCCGACGCGTCTCTCAGTCTGGCCACCCAGCCCTGAACCTTCCGCTTGGTCAGTTCTGGGGGAGTGCTCGTGCGCTCACACCGGGAGAGAAACGAGTGGACGGTTCCGCTAGACCAAGCTCGTCGCGTCGAAGACCCAGCTGGTGTCGGCCGTCGCGAGGTTCTCGAAGTGGTTCGGGGGAGCGAAGCTGACGAGACTGTTCATGTCCCAATAGTCTTTCCAGACGGTGATTTTCCCGTCCGCGACCTTATGGACGGTGACGAACCTCAGCACGCCCTGCTCGCCCGTCTCGAACGTCCACGTCTCGGAGTGCTCGTACAGCACGTCGGAACCGTTGGAAACCAGCACGCCGTCGTGGTTCTCGTAACCGGCCAGCGGCTCGAGGCCCATCTTCAGCCGCTTGACGATGTCTTCGGGTCCGCGCGCCGACAACGCGGGCACCGGCATGTCGACGTAGAGGCAGTCATCGGACAGGAACGTCTTGACCGCCTCCCAGTCCCGCCGCGAGAGCGCCTGCCATAGCCCGAGTACGACATCCTCGACCGAGATCATAGACACGTCTGTCATAGCGCAAATAAACTCGGTAACTCCCCGGGTGTCAACGGGGGATGCCCTAGCCGTCGACGCGGGCCATCGACCGGGCCGGCCCCAGCGCCACCGGCAGCGACGACCAGCCGCGCAGCACGCGGGTATCGCGCCGGCTGCCCGCGCCCGCCGCGCGGACCTCGGGGAACCGGTCGAAGAACGTGCGCAGCCCCACCTCGCCCTCGGCGCGCGCAAGCGCCGCACCCAAACAGAAGTGCCGGCCGCCCGAGAACGCAAGATGCCTTCCCGCGTTGGGCCGTTCGATGTCGAAGCGGTGCGGCTCGGCGAACACCGCCGGATCGCGGTTGGCGGCGGCCAGATAGACCAGCACCAGGTCGCCCCGGCGAAGCTGCTGACCGGCCAGCTCGACGTCGCCCAGCGCCACCCGGGCGGTCAGCTGCACCGGCGACTCCAGCCGCAGGATCTCCTCGACGGCGTTGGGCCATAGCTCGGGCCGGTGGCGCAAGGTGTCCAGGCGGTCGGGAGCGTCCAACAGCATGCGAATCCCATTGCCCAGCAAGTTGACCGTCGTCTCGAACCCGGCGGCCAACACCAGCCCGGCGATCGCTTGCAGCTCGTCGGGGTCCAAATACGTTTCGGCGGAGCCGCTTTCGGCGATCTGGATCAGTTGACTCATCAGGTTGTCGCTCGGGTTGCGGCGCAACTCGCTCAGGTGCCCGGCGAGCCACGAGCTGAACCCTTCGAGCCCTCGCTGCACGCTGCGGTACTGCCGCCAGGTCAGCCCGATGTCCAGGCTGGGAGCGGCGAGTTCGCCGAACTCCAGCACGCGCCGCCGGTCTTCGGCGGGGACGCCGAGAATATCGCTGATGATCGCCACCGGCAGCTGCGAGCAATACCGGCCCACAACGTCGACGACCTGTCCGGATTCGGCGGCCAGCCGATCCAACAGGTCGGCGGCGGTCTGCTGCACGCGATCGCGCAACGCCGCTACCGCCCTGGGGGTGAACACCGCCGACACCGTCTTGCGGTAGCGGGTGTGGTCCGGCGGCTCGACGGCGAGCAACGACGGCGCGCGAAGCGGATGCAGCAGGTCGTCGCGGGTGCGTTCCTCCAACCGGCGCAACGGCCCCGGCAGGTTCGACCCGAACACCAGCACGCGGAAGTCGTCGGAGCGCAGCAACTCATGCGCGAGCGCGTGGTCGGCCGTCAGATAACTGACGCGGCCCTTGACCAGCGGGCCGGCGGCCCGCAGTTCGTCGTAGTAGGGCACCGGGTCGGCGGCCACCCTTGGATCGGCGATCAACCTGGCGTGCAGGTCGCCCCGCCGCACCCCCAGCGTCGCGACGCCCCGGATGAAGCCGTGCATCGCCAACCAGTGCAAACGTTCCTTCACCGGCCCCTCCATCGCTCGATGTCACCGAGCCTAGGCCCGCACCCCGGACGGCGTCAGCACTCGGCGATGATCTTGAACTCGGTCGTGATCACCTTGTTGGGGTTGTTGCTGCTGTTGATGCCGTACGCGCTGCCGCTGATCGTGTACGCGTCGTTGGTGACGTCGGCGTGCGCGTCGCCCACCCCGCCCGCCCAGAAGCTGCCGGTGAACCCGTCGACGTTGCGGATCTTCACCCACTGGGGCATCACCCGATAACCGCTGGTGAGCACCACGGCCTCCACCGAGCCGTCGCGGTCCTTGATGTCGATGGTGCGGTACTGCTGGGTCTGGCTGCACGACGGCGGGCGTGTCGTATGACTGGCACCGTCGATGGTCAGGCGCGCGGCCTTGCGGGGCGTGGTTTGGGCCTGCCCGCATCCGGCCACGCCGACGCACGCGAGCACCACGAAAACGACCGCGAGTAACCGGTTTCGCACCGGTTCACCTCCTTCACTGCCGCGCCGGCATCACTCCGGGCAGGGATTTGACGATGCTGCGTCGCACGAACTCCGGGCTCAAACCCTTGAACAGATCGATCATGCGAATGCCCTTGGGCACGTACCAATGCAGCCGCTTCGGGTTCTGATAAGCCTGCCAGGCGACCTCGGCGACGCTGCTCGCGGGCATTAGCCGAAACAACCCCTTCTTGGGGGCGCTGGCCCGAACGTCGTCGGCGGTCCTCGGCGCAAGCCCATCGTCGGAGTGGTTGGTCGTCGTGGTGAGGATGCCGGTGTCGATCAAACCGGGAAGCACGTCGGCGACGCGGACCCCATGCCGGTGCCACTCCACGCTGAGCGCCTCGGTCAGGCCTTTGACGGCATGCTTGGTCGACGAGTAGACGGCCAGGCGCGGCATGCCGTAGGTCCCCGCCGACGAGGACGTCGAAAACATCAGGCTGCCGGGGGCCCTCTTCAGATACGGCAGCGAGGCGTAGGCGCCGGTCAGCACCGCCTTGTAGTTGATGTCGACGACGCGCATCGCGGCCTCATAGGGCACGTCCTCGAACCATCCGGTTTCCCCGATGCCGGCGTTGTTCCACATCATGTCGAGCCCACCGCCGGGGTTCTCGGCGCAGAAGTCGGCCAGGGCGCCCTCCAGCGCGGCTTTGTCGGTCACGTCGACCCGGCGGGTCCACAGCCGCTCCGCGCCCAGTTCCGACTGCAGCGTCGTCAGGCCATCGGCGTTGCGGTCCACGGCACCGACCCGCCAGCCCTTGGCGTGGAAGAGCTTTGCCCCCTCCCGGCCCATGCCGCTGCCGGCGCCGGTGATGAAGATCGATCTCACGGCGCGTCAGCCGGCCTCGACCACATCTTTGATGCGGTTCAGGGTTTTGGTCATGTCGCGGACGTTGCGTCGCTTGCGCAGAAATCCACCGAACAGCCAGTAGACGCCGAGCCACGGCGCCGGGCTGAGCCGGAAGGACTCGGTCACGTCCGTGCCGCCGTCGCTGGGCGCCAGGCGGTAGTGCCAGTTGTTGGCCGCCCGGTCGCCGAGCATCACCGCGAATCCGAACTCGCGACCCGGCTCGCACGCGGTGACCTCACACGTCGTCCAATACACCGGCCCGATCTCGTTGCGCCGCACATGGCCGCGGAATTTCGCGCCGAGGGCCGGGCCACTCGCGTCGCCCAGCCACTCGGCCTCAAACACTTCGGGGGAAAACCGTCCGATGTTGCCGACGTTTGCGATCAGGTCCCAGACCTTGTCCGCGGACGCCGCCATGTGAACAGTCGCCGAACCTTCCATGGCCTGATCCAAACACAGCTTTCGGCTCGGTCATAGCCTTGATCGTCAGTGCGGCGCCGCCGCCTGAATCAACCCGTTGATGATCTCCTTGATGCCCTGGGCGGGGTGCGAGTACCACCCGATCGGCAGGCCCGATTGGGCGCCGCACTTCGGCCACGCCTCCACGCCCTGGTCGGCGAAAACCCGGTTGGCTACGGCGATTTGCTGCTCGCGGGACGCGGCGGCGGGGTTGCCGACGCCGCCGTATTGGGCCCAGGTGGCCGGTTTGAATTGGAGTCCACCGTATTCGCCGTTCCCGGTGTTGGCGTGCCAGTTGCCACCGGACTCGCACTGGGCGACCGCGTCCCAGTTGGGGGTGGGGGCGGCGCTCACCTCGCCGGCGGAGAAGGCTATCGACGCTGCAACGAACCCGCCGACCGCCAGGGACTTGACGAGAGGCTTGCAGAGATTTTTCATGCCCTGGATTTCGGCCGCTGTGGCCAAAGCGTTACCCATTCGAAAATGACGCGAGATATGCCTTTGATCTGCGCAAACGGCGTTTTCTGGCGGCGAGAATAAAGTGTTAGAAATTGTTGAGGAAAAAATAAATTATTGCTGGCAATATGACCGCGTTGCTAACGCCAGCGCCCGTTGATAGAGACCGTCGAGCCCCCGCGCGCCGACGACGCCGCGCGTGGCCAGGTCGAGCTGCGCGGGGCAGGCCGGTGAATGCAGCAGGTCCCAGTGGGCGACGAGCTGGCTCAGCATCGTCTGGTTGAGGCCGTCGATCGCCGACCGCGACACCGACAGGTCGGGCGACGCGCTCGGGGCGGCCGCGGGATCCAGCTTCCAGTCCGCGAACCGGCTGTATTCGATGCCCTCGGTGGCGCGGATCTGGTCGCCGAAAACCGAAGTGACGTAATCGGGGTCGACGCGTCGATCGGAGGCCTGGCCGGCCAATTTCGCGAGTTCCTGCTGGACCCGCTCCCGGTCTTCGATGGCCCCGTGGGTGTTCCACTTGAACGCGGCCACCGGTTCGGCGATCTGCAACCGCTGCGCGGCGGCGTCGACCAGCTCGGCCAGTGCGCTCGTGTCGTCGGCCGGCGCCGGCGGCGCGAACAGGATCGCCAGCCCGCCGAGCAGTCCGCCGCAGCGGGCCATCAGCGTGACGCGGCCGCCGGTCATGACCATGATTGTGCGGCAGCCGGGCCCTTCGGAGTTAGCCTGAAGTGCTGATGTCGCCGACCATGAACAGTCGCGGTGCGCGCCGCGGTGGCGAAACGCCGCAGAAGTCGTTGCGCTCGAAGAAGATTCGTGCGCTGATCGTCGTTGCGCTGGCCATTCCCTTGCTGCTGGGGGCGGGGTTCATTCTGCTGGAGCGCCTGCACTCGACGGCCGCCGACGCCCTGGACCATCCCGCCAATCCGGTCGGTGACGACCAGTCGAGGGCTCAAGTCGTCCAGTCGACCCAGAGCATCGTCGCCACGGCGGGCCTGCGGGCGTCGTCGGCCGGCTACTCGCTGATGTCCTGCAAAAACCGTGACGACCCGCCGTATCAGGGCGCGATCTACCTGACGTTCTGGCTGCCCGACGCCGCATCGACCGACAACTACTTCGCCGCAATCGCCGCGTCGCTGACCGGGCACGGCTGGGCCGAGGGTTTACCGCCCAACAATCATCCGCTCGCCAAGACGTTCACCAAGGACGCCGTCACCGCGATCGTCTACCGGCACGACGACGACTTGCACCTGGGCGTCGTACGCGTCTACGGCGAGTGCCGGAACATGAATGACCACCGCAGGGACGCGACGGCCTGGACCGACATCACCGAGCAGTTCGCCAAAACGGGTTGATCGCCACCCGGCCGATAACGCACTACTGCGCCCGACGGCGTCGTCGTCGGGCGCAGTAGCGACCTCGGGGCAGGTGAGGGTCTAGCCGCCGCCGGGGGTCGCGCCCAGGCTGCTCTGCAGGTCGCCCTTCATGGCGTTGAGCTGCGCTCCCCAGTACTCCCAGCTGTGGGTTCCATACGGCGGGAAGTTGAATACGGCGTTGTGGCCGCCGGCCGCGTTGTAGGCGTCTTGGAACTTCTTGTTGACGCCGATCATGAAGTTGCTCTCCAGGAACGTGGCCGGCAGGTTGGCGCCGCCCAGTTCGTTCGGAGTCCCGTTGCCGCAGTACACCCAGAGCCGGGTGTTGTGTTCGACGAGCAGGTTGACGTTGACCAAGGGGTCGTTGCGCTGCCACGCGGGGTCGTTGTCAGGCCCCCACATGTCTTCCTTCTTATAGCCACCGGCGTCACCCATCGCCAGACCTATCCAGCCCTGCCCGGTGGACGGGCTGAGGTAGCCGGACAGCGAGCCGGCGTAGATGAACTGACCGGGGTGGTAGTTCGCCAGGTTCATCGCGGAAGCGCCCGCCATCGAGATGCCGACCGCGGCGCTGCCGTTCGGCTTGACGCTCCGCTCGGACGACAGGTACCCGGGCAGTTCGCTGGTCAGGAACGTTTCCCACTTGTAGGTCGAGCAGCCGGCCTTCCCGCACGCGGGGCGGTACCAGTCGGTGTAGAAGCTGGACTGCCCGCCGACCGGCATGACGACCGAGAGACCCGACTTGTAGTACCACTCGAACGCGGGCGTGTTGATGTCCCAGCCGTTGTAGTCGTCCTGGGCGCGCAACCCGTCGAGGAGGTACACCGCCGGGGAGCCGCTTCCGCCGCTCTGGAACTGGACCTTGATGTTGCGGCCCATCGAGGCGGACGGGACCTGCAGGTATTCGACGGGCAGACCCGGCCGCGAAAACGCGCTCGCGGTCGGCGCACCGCCGGCAAGATTGATCAGGCCCGGCAGGGCCACTGCCGCTGCCGCACCGACTAATAGCCGGCGCCCCCAGGCCCGGACCTTCTCGCTCAGTTCTGTCATACCTGCCCCTTGTCGTGTGTGACCGTGGTCTCAGGCTGGAATTTACCGTGAAAAAGCCCCGAATGTCGATCGGGACGCGGGGACATCTCGATTTGGTATCGCTTTTTTCCACCAATTTCGGCGGGCCGGGATAACGGCGCACCGGTGCGCATCCGTCCCGCCGAGGGTCCTCGCGGCGCGGAAACGCCTGGCAGCGAGCGGTCACATCGGTGCGCGCCGGGCAGGACAAAGCCGTTTCTCGGCCCCCCAGGGACGACGGCCGGGACCGTGACGCACCAAACGCCGCCAAAAAGGCCGATTCGTCGGGCAAGGCATTTATCGCCGCGACAACACGGCGGCCGTTTCCCACCTGCGCGTCCGGTGGTTCCGGCCCGGGCGGCCGTCCGGCGATGTCGAACCGGCGCAGCCGGACTTGCGCCGACCGCGTAGGCTCTCTCGGAGCAAGCCGATGAAAGACCACGTTATCTCGGGTCCGTTCCGGCTCTCACCAACCGCCTCACCAGGGTTTTCCGGTGCGTCGTGCGGGTGAGGGCGCCGGAGCCCCGGGACCGATTGGGGCATAAGTTTTGGACACGGTACTTGGGCTATCAGTGACGCCGGCCGCCGTTGGGTGGGTTCTCGCTGAAGGACACGGCGCAGACGGCACCATCCTGGACCACCAGGAGCTGGAGCTGCCCGCCGGCCGCGGCCCGCACGCCGCCAGTACCGCGGAACAGGTGACGGACGAGATATTGCGGGTGGAGGCGCAGGCCGCCGCCAGCGACCACCGGTTGCGGGTCATCGGGGTGACCTGGACTGACGAGGCGTCCGCGCAGGCCGCGCTGCTACTGGAAGCGCTCACCGACGCCGGATTCGACAACGTCGTCCCCGTCCGGGCACTCGACGCCATCGAGACCCTGGCCCAGGCCATCGCACCGGTCATCGGCTACGAACAGACCGCCGTCTGCCTGCTCGAACGGGATTCGACGACCGTCGTCATGGTCGACACCCACCACGGGGAGACCCAGACGGCGACCAAGCAGGTGCGCGGCGGCTTCGACGGCCTGACCCGCTGGCTGACCGGCATGTTCGACCGCAACGGCTGGCAACCCGGCGGGGTTGTCGTCGTCGGCGCGCACAGCGACATCGACGGTTTCTCGTGGCAGCTGGAAAAGACGCTGCCCGTGCCGGTTTTCGTGCATACGATGGCGCAGGTGACCGTCGCGCGGGGTGCGGCGCTAACCGCCGCCCGAAGCACCGAGTTCACCGACGACCAACTGATCGTGCCCCCGAGCCAACCCGTCGCAACGCCGCAGGCGCAGCGCAAGCTGCCCTACGCCGGGGCGGTGACCACCCTGGCCGCCGGTGTGGTCACCTTCGTCTGCTCGATATCGCTCGCGGTTGGCATTCAGCTGGCGCCCGCGAGCCAACCGGCGCAACGGCACACGGAGCACGCGCCGGCCCCACAGACCGCGGAGGCGGTGGCCCCGCCCCCGGTCGTCGCGCCGCTGACCCCGCAGGCGAAGGTTCCCACCGCGGAACCGGTCATCGAGCCCCCCGCCCCGGAGGCGCCGCCGCCGGACCCCGGCAACCGGCAGCCCTACCTGACCAGAGTGCTCGAGCACATACCGGGCGACGCCGGTGACCCGACGGGCGACTCGGCGCCGCAGGCGCCCGCCCAGCCGCAGCCCTGACAGCCGGTCGGTCAACCGTCCTTCGCGTGAATTGCGGTGCAGGACACCGAAACCTCGTCGGCGACCTGGACCGACCCCATCAGCAGCGAGTACGGCTTGACGCCGTAATCGGTTTGCCGAACCGTGGATTCGACCGACATTCGCCACCGCGCACCGAGATCCTCGGTGCGCACATCGACGACTTGCTCGCGGGACTTGCCGCGAATGTGCAGCTTCCCGCTCAGGCGGTAGCCGTCGTCGGTCTTGCCGACGGTGTCGGCGGCGAACCGGATCTCGGGATAACGCTTGGCGTCCAACGACTTCAACGCGTTCGACTTCACCAGGACCTTCTCCGGCCCGGACAATCCCTTGACCCCGCCCTCGCCCTGCAACACCTCGAACGAATCGACGTCCACGGTCAGCTCCGCGGAGACCGGTTGGGCGCCGGCCCACACGACCGTGGCCTCCCAGCGCGTCATCGCGATGGTGAGCCGATGTCCCATTCGCGCCGCCCGGCCCGCGACGCCGGTGCGGATCAGCAGCTCACCGTCGGCTGCGGTCAGCGTCCACTGGTCGGTCACAGCCCGACTGTAGTCACATCGTCAAAACGGTGCGGTAGTGCGCTCGCCCTTGCTCCAGCGCCGCATAGCCCTCGGCCGCCCGCTGAAGCGGCAGCTCCTCGATCCACGCACGAACACCGGACAGGACCGCGAAATGCATAGTGTCCTCGACGTCTTTGGCCGTGCCGGAGGGATGGCCGACGATGCTGACCCCCGGTGTGATCAGCTGGATGGGACTGATCGGCAACGGTTCGGGCGTGACGCCGATGGTGACGAGCTCGCCCTGCGGCGATATCCCGCCGACGGTCGCGGCCATCGCCGGCGAGTTGCCCGCGGTCGCCAGCACGACCGCCGCGCCGCCCAGCGCCTTCAGCGCTTCGGCGGGATCGGTGGCGGTGGAGTCGATGTAGTGGTGGGCGCCCAACTTTCGGGCGTCCTCCTCTTTGCCGCCGCCGCGCGCGATCGCGATGGTCTCAAAGCCCATCGCCCGGGCGAACTGCACCCCGAGGTGCCCCAGCCCGCCGACACCGAGGATGGCGACCCGGTCGCCGGGCACCGCCTTCGTGTGCCGCAAGGCGTTGTAGGTGGTGACGCCGGCGCAGCCCATCGGCGCGGCCTCCGCGTCGGAAAGCCCCGACGGTATGCGGGCGAGCGCACTCGCCGGGACGGTCACCGATTCCGCGTATCCGCCCGGGTATTGATAACTCGGGACCTTTCCGTTCTCGCAATGAATGAAGCGGCCTTTGCGGCACTCGTCGCAGTGGTAGCAGCACCCGCCGAACCACCCGACCGCGACGCGATCGCCGACGGCGAAACCCTGGACACCATCGCCGAGTTCGGCGATGGTTCCGGCGATTTCGTGCCCGGGCGTCAGCGGCCAAGTCATGCCGGGGAAGCCCCCCGAGACGAAGTGCGCGTCCGTGCCGCAAATGCCGCAGGCGGTGACCGTCAGGCGCGCCTCATCGCGACCCGGCGACCGGGTTTCGACATCGACCAGTTCTAACGGTGCCCCGGCCGACTTGACGTGAACAGCTCGATGGGTTGCCATGGAAGTTGATGCTACTGTGCGGCACCAGCTTTCGCGCCGTTGGTGTGGTAGTCGACCTGCCAGTGCTTGATCCCGTTGAGCCAGCCCGACCGCAGCCGTTCGGGTTTGCCGATCGATTCCAGGTTCGGGATGCCGTCGGCGATCGCGTTGAACATCAGGTCGATGGTCATGCGGGCAAGGTTGGCGCCGATGCAATAGTGCGCGCCGGTGCCGCCGAATCCCACGTGTGGGTTGGGGTCGCGCAGGATGTTGAAGGTGAACGGGTCGTCGAACACATCCTCGTCGAAATTGGCCGAGCGGTAGACCATTACCACCCGCTGACCCTTCTTGATCTGCACGCCGGACAGTTCGTAGTCCTGCAGCGCGGTGCGCTGGAACGACGTGACGGGGGTGGCCCACCGGACGATCTCGTCGGCCGCGGTGGCCGGGCGCTCCCTTTTGAACAGCTCCCACTGGTCCGGGAAGTCGGTGAAGGCCATCATGCCCTGAGTGATGGAGTTGCGGGTGGTCTCGTTGCCCGCCACCGCCAACAGGATCACGAAGAAACCGAACTCGTCGTCGGAGAGCTTGTGGCCGTCGATGTCGGCCTGCACCAGCTTGGTCACGAGGTCTTCGCCCGGGTTCTTCGCCCGGTCGGCGGCCATCTGCATGCCGTACATGATGAGTTCGACCGAGGCGGTGATGGCGTCGTTGTTGGCGAATTCGGGGTCCTGGTCGCCGACCATTTCGTTGGACCAATGAAAAAGCTTCTTGCGCTCTTCCTGTGGCACACCCATCAATCCGGCGATGGCCTGCAACGGCAGCTCGCATGACACCTGCTCGACGAAGTCGCCGCGACCCTGTTCGGCCGCTTCCTCCACGATGCGCCGGGCGCGCTCGGCGAGGTCGCCGCGCAGGCGCTCGATGGCGCGGGGAGTGAAGGCGCGCGAGATGATCTTGCGCAGCCGGGTGTGCTGCGGCGCGTCCATGTTGAGCAGGACGTACTTGCCGCGTTCGATCTGCTCGCCGACCGTGCCGTCCTTGTAGCGCGGAAGCGCGGTCTTCTGCAGGCTGGAGAAGACGTCGCTGCGCAGCGAAATCTCTTTGACGTCTTTGTGCTTGGACACCACCCAGAAGCCGCCGTCGTCGAATCCGCCCGCCCCGATCGGCTGCTCGTTCCACCAGATCGGCGCGGTCCGCCGCAGCTCGGCCAGTTCCTCCACCGGTAGCCGCTCGGCGTGGATGTCCGGATCGGTGAAGTCGAATCCGGGCGGGAGATTGGGGACCGGCTTGGCGGTTGGCTCGACGGTTGGCATTGCCCGCTCCTCGATGACGAAGTGGTCTAGTCGTCTTTGTGCAAATAAACCATTGCCGCACCACCGTTGGGAAGCATTGGCGCAAGATCGCCGGGTGCGAATTGGAACGTGTTCCTCGTCCGCCGGCGGCCGCGCCGATACGGTCTTGTGGCAGGCGGCCCGATGGATATGCTTTGGTGCAGGTCACCGGCGACGACAAGCGGGGTGGAAGATGATTCGGGAATTGCTCAGCGCCGCTTCATTGGCGGGCATCGCGATCGGCGTGGCGCCGTGCGCCTCGGCCGGCTACGACGGCGACGTGCCGAACATGAACTATCAGGCCTCGTTGGGGGCGCCGTGCGACAACTATGAGCGGTTCATCTTCGGCCGCGGGCCCAGCGGCCAGGCCGAGGCGTGCCACTTCCCGCCGCCCAACCAGTTCCCGGCGGCCACCACCGGCTACTGGGTCATTTCGTATCCGCTGTACGGGGTACAGCAGATCGGCGCGAAGTGCCCTGGGCCGCAAGCCGCGGCGCAATCGGAGGCCGGCCTGCCGATGCTGTGCCTGGGCGAGCGGGGCTGGCAAGAGGGCTGGTTCACCGGGGCGGGATTCTTCCCGCCGGCTGGATGATCGGCTGAGCCATGAACGACGGGCAGCCCGGCGCACCCCCGGTGCCGCGCTGGCTGCGCTTCGTGCTGGCGTCGGACCGTGCCGGCTCGGCGTGGTACATCGGGACCGGATTCTTTTTCGCGCCGGTGCTGGCGGTGCTGTCGCCGTGGCCCGCGGTCACGGCCGTCCTGTGGGGAATCATCGCGCTGACCGGGCTGTGGCTGGGGCTGCTCGGCATCGCGATGGCCGTCGGCCTGGCCCGGATACTGCGCTCCGGCGCCGAGATCCCCGAGTCCTACTGGCGCACCTTGGTGAACTACTAGCGCCGTGCGCCCGGACTAGAGTCATAGCGACTGTCCGGTGACTAGAGGAGACGCGAGATGGGCTTCACCCCGAAAGATGCGGTCGACGCGGCCAAGGACATCGCGACCAACGCGGTCGAGAAGGCCTCCGACATCGTCGAACACGCCAGCGACATCATCCGCGGTGACATCGCCGGCGGTGCCAGCGGCATCGTTCAAAACTCGATCGAAATCGGCACCTACGCCGTGGACCGGGCCAAAGAGGTGTTCACCGGCCACGACGAAGGCGACGACGTAGACGACGTCTAGCGATCGTCAGACGGAGGCGGCCTCGTTGAGCTCGTCGAGCCGGTTGGTCGCCTCGAGGTACTCCTGCACCCAGCGCTCGATGACGGTCGCGGTCTTTTCCACCTTCTGGAACTGACCGACGACCTGTCCGACCGGGTTGAACGCGACATCGACGGACTCGTTGGGGTACCGGTTGGTGGCCCGCACCGCCATGCCGGAAACCATGTACTGCAGCGGCATGCCGAGCGGCTTCGGGTTGTCCGGCTGCTCCCAGGCCTCGGTCCAGTCGTTGCGCAGCATCCGGGCCGGCTTGCCGGTGAACGAGCGGCTGCGGACGGTGTCGCGGCTGCCCGCCTTGATGTAGGCCGCCTGCTGAACCGGGGTGTTGGACGACTCCTCGACCATCAGCCACTGGGAGCCCGTCCACGCGCCCTGGCAGCCCAGCGCCAGTGCCGCGGCGATCTGCTGGCCGCTGCCGATGCCGCCCGCGCCGAGCACGGGGACGGGGGCGACCTCCTTGACCACCTGCGGCCAGAGCACGATCGAGCCCACCTCGCCGCAGTGGCCGCCGGCCTCGCCGCCCTGGGCGATGATGATGTCGACGCCCGCGTCGGCGTGCTTGCGCGCCTGCGAGGGGGAGCCGCACAGCGCGGCCACCTTGAGCCCCGCGTCGTGGATGTGCTTGATCATGTCGGCCGGGGGAGTGCCGAGCGCGTTGGCGATCATCTTCACCTTCGGGTGCTTGAGCGCCACCTCGACCTGCGGTGTCGCGGTCGCCTCGGTCCAGCCGAGCAGCTGCAGGCTGTCGCCGTCGCTGTCCTCGATGGGCACGCCGTGGTCGGCGAGGATCTTCTTGCCGAAGTCGAGATGCTCCTGGGGCACCATCTTGCGCAGCGTCTCGGCCAGCTCTTCGGCCGACAGGTGCGAGTCCATGCCCTCGTACTTGTTCGGGATCACGATGTCGACGCCGTAGGGGTGGTCGCCGATGTTCTCGTCGATCCAATTGAGCTCGATCTCGAGCTGCTCGGGCGTGAAGCCGACCGCGCCGAGCACGCCGAACCCCCCGGCCTTGCTGACCGCGACGACGACATCTCGGCAGTGGGTGAACGCGAAGATCGGAAACTCGATACCAAGCTCATCGCAGATGGCGGTGTGCATGCCTACTCCTGTGGGGCGCGGACCGAAGCCAAAAAATTGGAACGTGTTCTAGTTTAGTACGAAGGGCATTGACGTGGCCAGCGGGTCCTGACCTGCGATTTGTCACTACGACCCGTCGCGTGGTCGCTCAGACCGCCGCGCTCCGCGCGATCCACAGCGCCAGGAACGCGAACATGCAGCCGGCGCACACGAGGTGATCCCGGCAGATGGACCGCGCCAGGCGGCTCTGCTCGTGCGGCCCGTCCCCGCGGCGCCCGAGTCGCACCGCGTCGGGCACCGTCTGCGTCAACGCCAGCAGCATCGGGATCCCCGCCAGGGCGGCCGATAGGACAAGGAGCCACGAGGGGTCGTGCCCGCGCGCGGACTGGTAGGTCAACGCGGCCAACAGGATCACCATGACGGCGGCGATCAGCCGGCTCATCGGGCGAGACGTGGTCGTCGCGCGGTGGTAGTAAGCCGCGATGGAAGCGAGCACCGCCTCGGGCAGATCGGTTGGCGCAGAACGGAACCGGAGGACTTGGACGTCGAAGATCAGGTCCATCCACAAAACCGCGAACAGGAACCCACCGCAGGCCGTGAGCAGCGAGGCCATGGCGCTCCTCCATCTCGCTAGTCGAGGTGACTCATTGTCCCAGCGATCGGGCTATTGATCCGCTCGCTGCGCAGCGGGTACCGTAGTGCTTCCAATTACGACACGGCGAGTAGCGTAATTTGACAGCCCCGTTCACCGAGAGGATCGGCTCGATGCGCAGCGCCTATGCCGGCGATCCCTTCACCACGTCGACGGCCGAGATCGAGGCCGCCCTGGCGGAGGTCAGCATCCCGACGCTGCTGCTTTCGCTCGTGCACATCACCGGCGACCCGCGCTTCATCCGCGACTTCAAGCAGATGGGCGTCTTCCTCAACGAGATTCAGGGATTCATGTCCGAGGAGGACAAGGCCCGGGCCCGCGCGGCGGCGTTGCCGGTGATCACCGACTATCGCGACCGTGGCTGCCCCGAGCCAAAGCCGCTGAGCCTCGAGCTCGTTCGGGAGATGATGGACTGGGCGGCCTGCGAGCACGTCGGTGACGACTACCTGCCCCTGGTCCTCGAAGAGATGGACCTCGAAGCCGTCGACCCGCGCCGGCCGGCCGCCCTGCCGACCGAGAGCGCGGCCGACATTCCGGTCCTGGTCGTCGGGTGCGGCGAATCGGGCATCCTGGCCGGAATCCGGCTCAAGCAGGCCAACATCCCCTTCACCATCGTGGAGAAGAACGCCGGCCCGGGCGGAACGTGGTGGGAGAACAGCTATCCCGGCGCGCGCGTCGACGTGGCCAACCACTTCTATTGCTACAGCTTCGAACCCAACAACGACTGGACGCATTTCTTCGCCGAGCAGCACGAGCTGCAGGACTATTTCACCCGGGTCATCGACAAGCACGACCTGGCCGGGCACGTGCTGTGGAACACGGAGGTGCTGGCCGCCGAGTGGTTCGACGACGACGCGACCTGGAGCGTCCGGCTGCGCGGCGCCGAGGGTCAGACCAGCACGGTGCGCGCGCGGGCGCTGATCACCGCGGTCGGTCAGTTGAACCGGCCCCACATCCCCGAGTTCGACGGCGCCGAGAGCTTCGCGGGGCCGTCCTTCCACTCCGCCGCCTGGGACCACTCCGTCGACGTGAGCGGAAAGCGCGTCGCGCTCGTCGGCGCCGGCGCCAGCGGTTTTCAGATCGCCCCCGCCATCGCCCCGGATGTCGCGCACCTGACGGTGTTTCAGCGGACCGCGCAGTGGATGTTTCCCAACCCGATATATCACGACGAGGTCGGCGAGGGCATGCGGTGGGCCATGCGCCACCTGCCGTTCTACGGACGGTGGTACCGCTTCCTGGTGCTGTGGCCCGGCTCCGACAAGGGCCTGGACGCCGCGGAAAGCGACCCCGACTACGCGGACCAGGAACACGCGGTCAGCGACATCAACGCCGCCGCCCAGATGATGTTCTCCCAATGGATCACCAGTCAGGTCGGGGAATCCTCAGAGCTGCTGAGCAAGGTGATGCCCGACTATCCCGCGTGCGGCAAACGGACCCTGCAGGACAACGGCAGCTGGTTGCAGACGTTGCAGCGCGACAACGTCGAGTTGGTGCGCACACCCATTCGACGGATCACCCCGCGCGGCATCGTCACCGAAGACGGCGTGGCGCATGACGTCGACGTGATCGTGTACGCCACGGGATTCCGCCACACCGACGTGCTGTGGCCGCTGAAGATCACCGGCCGCGACGGAGTCGACCTGCGCGAGATGTGGGGGAGCCGGCCGTACGCCTACCTCGGCATCACGGTTCCGAACTTCCCGAACCTGTTCATCATCTACGGGCCCGGCACCCACCTCGCGCACGGGGGCAGCCTGATCTTTCAGTCCGAATTGCAGATGCGCTACATCGACCAGTGCCTGGCGCGGCTGGCCCAGGAAGACGTGCATTCGCTGGAGCCGAAGCCCGAAGCCGCCGCCGATTGGCATGAGCGGACCCAGAACCAGATCAAGAAGATGGTGTGGGCACACCCCGCGGTCAAGCACTCCTACTTCAAGAACGCCGACGGGGAGATCCACACCGTCAGCCCGTGGCGCCTCAACGAATACTGGGCCGCGGTGCGCGCGCCCGACTGGTCCAAATTTGTTGTGCGGCAGGGGAAGTGAGCACACCAGCATGCGTACGGTAGTCGTCGACGGCCCCCACAGCATCCGGGTCGACACCCGGCCCGACCCGGCGCTGCCCGGCCCCGACGGGGCGATCGTCGAGGTCACCGCCGCCGGCATCTGCGGATCCGACCTGCACTTCTACGAGGCGGATTTCCCGATGGCCGACCCGATCGCGCTCGGCCACGAGGCGATCGGCACCGTGGTCCAGACGGGACGCGATGTGCGCACCGTCAAGGTCGGGGACCAGGTGATGGTGTCGTCGGTGACCGGGTGCGGCAAGTGCGCCGGCTGTGCCACCCGCGATCCGGTCATGTGCCACAACGGCTTCCAGATCTTCGGCGGCGGCGTCCTGGGCGGGGCGCAGGCCGACCTGCTGGCGGTGCCGGCGGCGGACTTCCAGCTGCTCAAGATGCCGGAAGGCATCAGCGTCGAACAGGCGCTGCTGCTCACCGACAACCTCGCCACGGGGTGGGCGGCGGCGCAACGCGCCGATATCCCGCCCGGTGGCACCGTGGCGGTCATCGGCCTGGGCGCCGTCGGCCTGTGTTCGCTGCGCAGCGCGCTGTTCCAGGGCGCCGCAACGGTTTACGCGGTCGACCAGGTCGACGGGCGGTTGGACCGCGCGGCGCGGTGGGGGGCGACGCCCCTCAAGGCGCCGGCGGTCGAGGCCATCCTCGCGGCGACCGGGGGGCGCGGCGCCGACGCGGTGATCGACGCCGTCGCCACGGACGCGTCGTTGACCGACGCGCTCAACGCGGTGCGGCCGGGGGGGACCGTGTCGGTCGTCGGTGTGCACGACATGAACCCGTTCCCGCTCAACGCCCTGGGCTGCCTGATCCGCAGCATCACCCTGCGGATGACCACGGCGCCGGTGCAGCGCACGTGGCCGGAGTTGATCCCGCTGCTGCAATCCGGGCGCCTGGACACCGACGGCATCTTCACCACGACGCTGCCGCTCGACGAAGCCGCCAAGGGCTATGCGACCGCCGCGTCGCGGTCGGGCGATGACGTGAAAATCCTGTTGACGCCCTAGGCGGGCGCCGCGCCTTAACGTGTCGCCGTGATGTATTGCGACCGCATGAAGCTGTCGATCTTGACGTCGACGTCCGGTGGGGTCATCCCGTAGCCGGCCTGCAGGTCGAGCGTGTTGCGCACGGGCTGGACCGTCCAGCCGTGCGCGGCCAGCCGTTCCGCCGGATCGGTCTGTGGTTCGTACGTCAGCGCGGAGAAATCGACGTCACCGGACATGTTGACGCCGGGATGCGCCGTCTCCAACGCCTCGAGCTGGTCGTGATCCAGCCGAGAACCCAACGCGCCGATGGCGATCCGGCTGCCGGGCGCGCTGAGGCCGCTGATCCGGGTGAAGAGCGTGTTCTGGGCCTCGTCGGTCAGGTAGGGCAGCACCCCCTCCACCGACCAGGCGCTGGGAGCCTCGGAGTCAAAGCCGGCGGCCTCCAGCGCCCTGGACCAGTCGGTGCGCAGGTCGGCGGCCACCTCGACCCTGCGGGCCTTGGGCGCCGCGCCCTCTTCGCCGAGCACGCGCGCCTTGAATTCCAGCACCTTTGGCAGATCGATCTCGAAAACGGTTGTGCCCGGGGCCCATTCGAGCCGATACGCCCGGGAGTCCAGCCCGGCGGCGACGATCACCGCCTGGCGTATGCCGGCGGCGCCGGCCTCCTCGAAGAAGTCGTCGAAAAATCGGGTCTGCACGCCGTAGAGGCGGGGGAAGGCCATCTCGTCTTCCGACGTGCCCGGATTGGCAACCGCGGCCGCCAGATACGGGTCTTGCGAGGCGGCGATGAAGACCTTGGCGTAATCGTCCCGGACCAGCGGCTGCGGGCTCAGGGCGTGCACCGCGCGCCAGCCGGCGACCAGCAAGGCGGTGTAGCCCACGCTGCTGACGATGTCCCAGTTGTCATCGTCGGAACGGAGCTTGCCGAACTCGGGCGTCGTGCTCATGTCCGCTCCTTTCCTTCAGGGCCGAGGTCCAACGTACTCAGAGCTCCAACAACACCGTGACCGGGCCGTCGTTGACCAACTCGACCCGCATGTGCGCACCGAAAACGCCGGTCCGCACCTCGGCGCCCAACCGCTGCAGCGCCTCGGCGAAAGCCGCGACCAGCGGCTCGGCCACCGGGCCGGGAGCGGCGGCGTTCCACGACGGCCGCCGCCCCTTGGCGGTGTCGGCGTAGAGGGTGAACTGGCTGACCACCAGGATGGGCGCGTTGACGTCCGCCGCCGACCGTTCCTCATCGAGAATCCGTAAATACCAAAGTTTTTCGGCGAGCCGCCGCGCCTTGTCGAGGTCGTCGCTGTGGGTGACGCCGACGAAGGCCAGCAGGCCCTGGCCGTCCGGCCGGATGGCGCCCACCGCCTCGCCCTCGACCGACACCGTCGCCGACGCGACCCGCTGCACCAGAATCCGCATGGGCTCGATGCTGCCAGCCCGGCCCCGCCGGAGAATCGGTAGGCTCGTCGTGTGTCAGTGCTCGTCGCGTTCTCCGTCACCCCGATGGGTGTGGGCGAGGGCGTCGGCGAGATCGTCGCGGAAGCGGTTCGGGTGGTGCGTGATTCCGGGCTGCCGAACCGGACCGATTCGATGTTCACCGTGATCGAGGGCGAAACCTGGGAAGAGGTGATGGCGGTGGTGCAGCGCGCGGTCGAGGCGGTGGCCGCTCGCGCGCCCCGGGTCAGCACGGTGATCAAGGCGGACTGGCGGGCCGGGGTCAGCGACGCGATGACGCAGAAGGTCGCCACCGTCGAGCGCCACCTGTCCAACCCCTGAACGGCGTCGGTGAACGCGCGCTCGGCCGCGTCACCGTGGACCGCGAACACCACCTTCTCCAGCGCACCCGCGGAATGTCGCCGGACCGCGTCCACCATCAGTCGCGCCGCCTCGTCCAGCGGGAAGCCGCCGACGCCGGTGCCGAACGCGACCAGTCCAAGCGTGCGGCAGCCGAGCTCGTCGGCCCTTCGCAGCGTGGCGGCGGCGGCCCGCGTGATGATCGTCGCCGAGGTCGGGCCGCCGAGTTCCATGGTGGCGGCGTGGATGACGTAGCGCGCGGGCATGGCGCCGGCCGTGGTCTCGACGGCTTCCCCGAGGCCGATGGGCGCCTTGCGCGTCGATTCCCGCTGCACGTCCGGACCGCCGGCGCGGGCAATGGCCGCCGCGACTCCGCCGCCGTGGCGCAGTTGCGTGTTGGCCGCGTTGGCGATCGCGTCGAGTTCGAGTTTGGTGACGTCCGCCTGCACGACCTCCAGCTCGATCATCGGCTCATTGTCTCCCAGCCCTGCCAGTAGGCTCATGGCGGTGAGCGCACGCGCAGGCATCGTTGTCACCGGAACCGAGGTCCTCACCGGGCGCGTCCAGGATGCCAACGGGCCGTGGATCGCCGACCGCCTGCTGGAGCTGGGCGTCGAGCTGGCGCATATCACGATCTGCGGCGACCGGCCCGCCGACATCGAGGCGCAGCTGCGCTTCATGGCCGAGCAGGGCATGGACCTGATCGTCACCAGCGGCGGCCTGGGACCCACGGCCGACGACATGACGGTCGAGGTGGTGGCCCGGTTCTGCGGCCGCGAGTTGGTGTTGGACGACGAGACCGAAGCCAAGATCGCGAACATCCTCAAGAAGCTGATGGCCCGCTTCGAGGGTGTCGATTTCGAGGCGGTGCGCGCCGCCAACCGCAAGCAGGCGATGATCCCCGCCGGCGCGCAGGTGCTCGACCCGGTCGGCACCGCGCCCGGTGTGGTGGTCCCCGGGACGCCGACGGTCATCGTGCTTCCCGGCCCGCCGCGCGAGCTGCAGCCGATGTGGCGCCGCGCCATCGAGACGCCCGCCGCGCAGCAGGCGATCGCGGGCCGGACGGCCTATCGGCAGGAGACCGTGCGAATGTTCGGGCTGCCCGAGTCGGGTCTGGCCGAGACGTTGCGCGACGCCGAGGCGTCGGTACCCGGCTTCGAGTCGCTCGAGATCACCACCTGCCTGCGCCGCGGCGAGGTCGAAATGGTCACCCGCTACGAGCCGGACAACTCCGACAGCTACGCCAAGCTGATGCAACTAGTGCGCGACCGGCACGGCGAACAGCTCTTCTCCGAAGACGGTTCCACGGTGGACGATTTGGTCGCCGGGGCGCTGGCCGGCCGCCGGATCGCGACGGCCGAATCCTGCACCGCGGGGCTGCTGGCGGCGCGGCTGACCGACCGGCCCGGATCATCGGACTACGTGGCCGGCGGGGTGGTCGCCTACTCGAACGACGCGAAAGCCGAGCTGCTTAGCGTCGACCCGGGGCTGATCGAGGCCCACGGCGCGGTGTCCGAGCCGGTGGCCGAGGCGATGGCGGCCGGCGCGCTGAGCCGTTTCGGCGCCGACACCGCCGTCGCGATCACCGGAATCGCCGGGCCGGGCGGAGGGACGCCCGAAAAGCCGGTGGGCACAGTCTGTTTCACCGTGGCGCTGAGTGACGGCCCAAAGCACACCCGCACGTTGCGGCTGCCCGGCAATCGCTCGGACATCCGGGAGCGCTCGACGACGGTGGCCATGCACCTGCTGCGGCGCCTGCTGGGCGCTGTCGGCTAGGCCCGACTTCGAGATTGCCGCCATGGTCGCGATTGGCGCCCAAACCACAACCGCAGCGGCAATCTCGACGTAGAAACCTGAGTCACTTCGCTTCGCTTGGCAGGAAAGCGGTTTCGGCCGTGCCGAAGCGAATCCCCGTGGCGTCCTTACCGATCAGCGTGAGGAACGCGACGGCGATGAGTACGGGCACGATCGTCGCCGCCAACGCGAACGGATACCCGTGCGACTCGCCGAGGCGTTCCTGGATCGGTAGGTTGAACGCGGCCAACAGGTTTCCGAGCTGGTAGGTCACGCCGGGGTAGAGGCCGCGGATGGCATCCGGCGACATCTCGGTCAGGTGGGCGGGGATCACGCCCCACGCGCCCTGCACGCAAAGCTGCATCAGAAACGAGCCGAGGCACAGCATCGCGGCCGTGCGCGAGTAGGCGAACAGCGGAACGATCGGCAGCCCCAGCAGGGCGCAGAAGATGATGGTGTAGCGGCGGCTGAACCGTTGCGACAGCGTGCCGAACACCAGCCCGCCGATGATCGCGCCGATGTTGTACACGATGACGATCCACTTGACGGTGGCGCTGGACAGGGCGGCGCCGTGGTTGGCGGTCGACGTCAGGAAGGTCGGGTAGACGTCCTGGGTGCCGTGGCTCATCCAGTTGAAGGCCGTCATCAGCAGCACCAGGTAGAAGAACCGGCGGATGATCGCCCCGTCGCGCAGCACGTCCCGAATCCTGGTGCTGGTCAACTTCATTTGATCCTGGGCGGCCTCCCAGACCTCGGACTCCTCGACCCGGTACCGGATGATCAGGCTGACCAGCGCGGGGATGATGCTCAGCGCGAAGAGCCACCTCCACGACAACCCGAGCCAGTTCATCACCACCAGCGAGGCGACGCTGGCCAGCAGGTAGCCGAATGCGTAGCCCTCCTGCAGCAGCCCGGAGAAGAACCCGCGCCGCTCGACCGGAACCTTCTCCATGGCCAGCGCGGCCCCCAACCCCCACTCACCGCCCATGCCGATCCCGTACAGCAGCCGCAGGATCACCAATACCGTGAAGTTGGGCGCGAACGCGCACAGGAAGCCGACGACGGAGTAGAACATCACGTCGACCATCAGCGGCAGCCGCCGTCCGACGCGGTCGGCCCACAGCCCGAACAGCAGGGCGCCCACCGGACGCATGATCAGGGTGGCCGTGGTGACGAACGCGACCTCCGCCTTGCTGTGGTGGAAAGTCTTGGCGATGTCGGCGTAGACGAGCACGACGATGAAGTAATCGAACGCATCCATCGTCCAGCCCAACAACGCGGCGACGAAAGAGTTTCGCTGGTCGGCGGTCAACCGTTGTGTGCTCACGTCAGCATCGTTGCCTACGCGGCGCGGGATGGCGAGCCTTTCTGTCCGCGCGGCGTTGGGGCAGTCATCCCACCAGCCTTTGCAGGCCGCGCTGATAGGCCTTGAGGCTGTGCCGCCAGCCGGGCCCGATGCCGCCGCTGTCGACGTAGATCGCGCTGCCGGCGTGTTCGTAGGGGCACGGCGGTAGCGGCGGAATGATGTCGCAATAGTTCACCACTCGTGAGCAGGAGGCGATGATCTCGTTGAACGCGGTGACGAAATCGCCGAACCCGGCCTTCGGACCGGCGAAGGTGATGAGGCGGGGCGCGAAATTCGGCGGGATGTTGACGAAGATGTCGGGCGCGCCGATAACGGCAAGCGCCCCACCGAGGCTGTGCCCGATTATCAGCAGGTTATTGCAGCCCACGCAGGCGGCGGCGAGGTTGGCCACGATGCTGGCGCGGACCATGCGGTAGACGGCGTGAAAGCCGCTATGGACGTATCCGAACTTGGGAACGAATCCATACGGCGTGGGAATTATGTCGAGGTCCGTGAGGACGTCATCGAGGTCGGCGGTGCCGCGAAACGCCAGGAACGCGGTCTGAGTGGACGGGTTATTGCCGATAATGCCGAAGATGTTGTCGCGCAGCACCATTTTCGCCGCCACCGGATGTTGAGGGGCCAGTGCGGCCGCGAGAACGCGGTCGCCCTGGATCAGCGCGGTCGCTTGATATCCCGGCGGCAGGTTCAACGGGAGGCCCGACATGGCGTTGTATGCGGAAAATGCCAGCGGAATGCCCACATTGAGCGCGAAAGCGGGGTCGAATCCCGGCGGCGAAGGCTGCGTAACCACGCCCACCGGGGCAGCGTTCGCTTCCACCGGGAAGAGCCATGGCGCGAGAATTACGGAGCCACTTAGTAAAGCCGTCTTAGTCACGAAGTCTCGCCGCGCCATTTCCCGCGAAGGAGAATCGCTCATCGATTTCCTTTCTAGGTATGACATGAATACGGTAAGGGGACAAACCGTCGTCGGCCTGAACCGTTGTACTTCTGTCACGCTTTTGAAATCGGCGCGAGCGCTGGCGAGCCGAAAAAAGATTGCCCATAACCGTTTCGGGTCACGGGTCCATCACGGACGGGCCGGGCGCGCGGGCCCCGACGCAACCGCCCAAGCCATTTCAACATCCAATCCGCGAGAGTAAGTTGCGGATACATGCGCATCATCGACGCCGACGGACACGTCGCCGAGAACTCCTCGCTGGCAATCGAAGCCATCAAGCGGTGGCCGCAGCACGTCAAGCCCAGCACCGACGGACGAATGCGATTGACGTTCGAAGGCCGCAACTATCCGGAGGATCAGGGCCCGGGTGCCGGGTGCCCGCCCGAGCATGGCATCAGCGAGGCGCCCGACATCAATTGCCGATCGACCGAAGGCGTGCTCGGCGACGCCGACCGCGACCACATCGACACGATGGTGCTGTACCCGAGCCTGGGCCTGTGCGCCCCGAGCCTCGAGGATCCCGAGTTCGCGGCGGGGTTCGCCCGGCTCTACAACCAGTGGATCGCGGATTACTGCGCCCCGTCGGGCGGCCGGTTGAAGGGCGTCGCCGTGACTCCGATCGAGCACGGCCAGGCGGCGATCGACGTCATGACGGAGGCGAAAGACCTTGGGCTGGTGGCGACCCTGGTCCCGCCGGCGCTCAAGACCCGCAACCTCGACCACCCCGACCTCGACCCCTTTTACGCCGCCGCGGTCGACCTGGAGATGCCCCTGGGCATTCACGGGGCCCCGGGCATCCACCTGCCGAAGATCGGCGTCGACCGCTTCACCAACTACATTCAGGTGCACTGCATCAGCTTCCCGTTCGACCAGATGACGGCCATGACGGCGCTGGTGTCCGGCGGCGTCTTCGAACGCCACCCGCGGTTGCGGGTCGCGTTCCTCGAGGCCGGCGCCGGTTGGGTCCCGTTCTTCATGGATCGCCTGCACGAGCACTACGAGAAGCGGGGCGACTGGGTCGAGCGCGGGTGGCGGCGCGACCCGCACGAGTACCTGGCGGCGGGCAACATCTGGGTGACGTGCGAGCCCGAGGAGCCGATCCTGCCCGGGGTCATCGACGTGCTGGGCGCCGACTTCATCATGTTCGCCAGCGACTACCCGCACTGGGACGGCGAATGGCCGGAAAGCACCAAGCACCTGCGGACCCGCGCGGATATCAGCGAGGAGGCCCGCGAAAAGATCGGCGGGTTGAACGCGCAGCGCTTCTACAACCTCAACTGATCAGTCCGGATCGGCTTAAGCCGTTGGGTTGCATTCGATTCAGCGGATTCTCAAGCCACCGAAGCTGCGGTAATGTGCAGTGCGCAGCTGGTTTGCCAGGGTCGCAATTTGACACTCGGCATCGAGCGGCGGGCGCTGTTGGAGGCCCGTCGCGAGAGGGAACCCGGTGGGAATCCGGGACTGTCCCGCAGCGGTATGCAGGAACGACCGCCGTCAATGGCACTGGTTCTTTCGGGGACCGGGAAGCGACGGCTACTAGGAGCACCGTTCTCGGTGCGTGCCTGCGAGTCCGAAGACCTGCCAGCCGTGCCGGGCGCGCCGCGTCCGGCGTGCGCGTCGCCTCGTGGATTGGGCCGATGGCCGTAGCAGGAACTGGCGTGCCGATTCGTCGGCGCGCCGGTCGGCTCTGCGGCTGAACGCCCTGTGGGCGACGAGCATCCCGTCGCACAAAGGACGTTCGATGACACTACCGCTGTTCAGCACGAATCACGTTGCCGTACCTGGCTTTAACCGCATCTTGCCCGCCGGGCCCGAGCGGACGGGCCGGTGGTCATGAGCGCATCGTTGGATTTCGGCTTGTTACCGCCCGAGATCAACTCCGGGCGCATGTATTCCGGAGCGGGCTGCGCCCCGATGCTGGCCGCCGCGGCGGCCTGGTCGGGGCTGGCGACCGAGCTGCGGTTGACGGCGCTGGCCCACAGCTCGGTGATCGCGGCGCTCGGTGATCAATGGCGCGGCCCGGCAGCGATCTCGATGGCCGCCGCCGCCGCACCATATGCGGCGTGGTTAACCGCGACCGCCGCTCAGGCTGAGCAGGCCGCCGCGCAGGCCGTGGCCGCGGCGACGGCGTATGAGACCGCCTTCGCCGCGACCGTGCCGCCGCCGGTGGTCGCGGCCAATCGGGTCCTGCTGGCGAAACTGATCGCCACCAACTTTCTGGGACTGAACGCGGGCGCCATCGCGGCGACGGAAGCTCACTACGGCGAGATGTGGGCGCAGGACGCCGCCGCCATGTATTACTACGCCGCCGATTCGGCGGCCGCGTCGGCGGTGACCCCGTTCGACCCGCCACCGCGGACCGCCGATCCGGCGGGGCCCGCCGCGCAGGCCGACGCGGTCACCCAGGCCGCCGGCACGTCGGCCGCGGCGAACGCGCAGACGGCGCTGTCGCAACTGCAGTCCGCGGTGCCGGCCGCGCTGCAGAGCCTCGCCGCGCCATCCGTCCCGGAGTCGTCGGGGCTGATGGATTGGCTGGGAATGGGCGGTGCGGACTTCTTCAGCCCGAAGGGAATTCTCGGTTTCCTGGCCGGCACGGACGGCTCCCCGCTGGGGGCCCTCCTCAACAGCAACTTGTTGAACACCCTGTCGTCCGGGTTCTACATGCCGGGCAACTACCTGGGCACGATGACGGATTTCGCCGGCATGGCGAGCGCCGGGGGAGCCGCGGACGCGGGTGAGGCCGCGGCGGCCGGATCGCTCGAAGCCGGGCCCGCGTCCACGGTCGCCCCGCTGGGGTCAACGGGTCTGGGCGGCGCGGTGACGGCAAGTCTGAACCAGGCGTCCTCGGTGGGCGCCCTGTCGGTGCCGTACGGATGGACCGCCGCCGCGCCGGAGATCACGCTTGCCGCCCAGGCGCTGCCCGGCCTTGGCGCCGTCCCCACCGTCGCGGCAAGCGCCGAGGGAAGCCTGCTCGGCGAGACGGCCCTCGCTGGCATGGCGGGCCGCGCGATGAGTGGCGCGAGCGTCGGGGGACGCCCGGCGGGTGGCGCGGCCGCCCAGCACCGCCCCCTGCCCGTCGTGATCGTGAAACCACCCCCGACGTCGACCGGGTGAACCGACTCGTGGGCGGCTGGGTCGCCGAGCACGGCGCCTACCCGCGAGGGCGGCGGGGTGGCAGGATCTCCCGCATGGGCCCCTTTCTGATTCGCGCCGCACTGACCGGGTTTGCGCTTTGGCTGGTCACGAAGTTCGTCCACGGGATCACGTTCGTCGGCGGGGACACGAGGCTGCAGCGGGTCGGCATCATCTTCGTCGTCGCCGTCATCTTCGGTCTGGTCAATGCGTTCATCAAGCCGATCGTCCAGTTCCTGTCGATCCCGCTGTACATCCTGACCCTCGGCCTGTTCCATGTCGTCGTCAACGCGCTGATGCTGTGGATCACCGCGCGGATCACCGAGCACACCACGCACTGGGGCCTGCAGATCGACCATTTCTGGTGGACGGCGATCTGGGCCGCGATCGTGTTGTCGATCGTGAGCTGGCTGCTGTCGCTGGTGCTTCGCGACGTCGGCCGCCGCACGCGCGCCTGACGTTCAGCGGCCCCGCCATCGCGGCGGTCGCTTCTCGGCGAAGGCCCGCGGCCCCTCCTTGGCGTCCTCGGTCTCGAAAATGCGGTCGCTGTGCCGGGTTTCGTTGTCGTAGGCCGACGCCAGGTCGAGCGCCAGGCCCTCGACGGCGGATTGTTTCGTCGCGGAGACCGCGAGCGGCGCGTTCGCCGTGATGCGCTCGGCGTACTCGTACGCCGTCTCCATCAGCCGCTCCGGCGGGACCACGCGATTGATCAGCCCCATCGCCAGGGCCCGGTCCGCGTCCACCATGTCGGCGGTCAGCAGCAACTCCATCGCCAGGGGGTAGGGCATCTGCCGTGGCAGCCGAACGGTGCTACCGCCGCCCGCGAACAGGCCCCGCTTGGGCTCCATCACGGCGAATCGTGCGGCGGGCACCGCCACCCGAATGTCGGTGGAGCTCAACATCTCGAAGCCCCCCGCGACGCAGGTGCCGTTGATCGCGGCGATGATCGGCTTGTAGACCGGGAAGCGGTGCAGGACGGCGTGAATGGCGTCGTCCTTGTTCCACCCCTCGGGCTGCGGCAGGTCGCCGGTGAGTTCGGGGATGAACTTCTTCAGGTCGGCGCCGGTGCAAAAGTCCTGTCCCACACCGGTGATCACCGCGACCCAGGCGCCGGTGTCGTCGCGGAAGGCCGCCCACGCGTGGGCCAGGTCGCGGAAATGCTCCATGTCCAGCGAGTTGCGCGTCTCCGGCCGGTTGATCGTGATGGTGGCGACGCGCGCGTCGAGCGTGTAGTCGATGCTCACGGCGCCCCCCGCGCACCGGCCAGGCGGACCACGTCCCGCGCGCAGCCCCAGGACAACGTCACACCGTTGCCGCCGTGCCCGTAGTTGTGGATGCAGCGGGCCCGGCCCAGCGGCTCGGCCTCGACCCGCACCGAGGGGCGGCCGGGACGCAGCGCGGTGATGACCTCTATCACCTCGGCTTCGGCGAGTCGCGGCTCAATCTTGCGGCAGCGGTGCAGGATTCGCTCCGTCACGTCGGGATCCGCGGCGGTGTCCCAGCGGTCGGCAACGCTCACGCCGCCGCACACCACGCGCCGCGGGTGGGGGAAATAACAGGTCCACTCCGGGCCGCCGTCGATCTCGACAAACAGTTGCCGCAGACCGGGATTGGTGAGCACGACGTGCTGGCCGAACAACGGCCGCACGGTGTCGTCGCCGGTCAAGGATCCCGCGGCCAGACCGGTGCAGTTGACCACGATCGGCGCGGCGTCGGCCGCCTCGGCCAGCGACCGCACCGGGCGCTCCTCGATTTCGCAGCCGGCCGCGGCCAGCCGCCGGGTGAGGTAGTCGAGGTAGGACGGCATGTCGATCATCGGCAGGGTGGCGCGAAAGCCGTTGCCGAAACCGTCCGGGAGGTCGGCGGGGTCGGCCGGGTGCAGGTCGGGAATCAACGCCGCGGCCGCCGACATCGACTCGGTGGCAGTCAATTCGCCGACGGCCAGCGCCGGCGCCAGCTGGACGCCGGAGCCGGGATCGTTGGCGAGTTCGCGGAACACCCCCAGCGAGTGTCGGGTCCAATCCAGCGTGTCGCCGGCACGTTCCGCGGGCCGCGGCGGCAGCCATACCGCGCCGGCCACCTTCGACGTCGTGCGCTGGGGTGTGGCGGCCGTCCAGACCCGCACCGGCCAGCCGGCCTCGGCCAGGCACACGGCCGACGTCAGGCCGCTGACCCCGGCACCGACGACGACGATCCTGTCTCTTATACACAT
>NZ_LATC01000055.1:0-33736 GCF_001414075.1 Mycobacterium sp. UM_11
ATGTGTATAAGAGACAGGTGTCGAACGGCGGTTGCCAGCCCCCGTCCATCGGGCTCCACCCGTCGATGGCCTGCATGACGTAGAACGGCATGCCGAGCACGGTGCCGGTGTCGTCGGCGGCGATCAGCGCCGCGTGCGGGACGTCGGTGCCGGACAGCGCGCGCACCAAGCGGATCTCGCGCAGCAGGCCGTCGATGCGGGCGGCGTCCGCGCGGGCGCCGGGCATCCGCAACACCATCCGCTCGCCGCCGCGGTCGAGCAGGTACAGCGTGTTCTGCGAGCCGCCCTTCAGCTGCTCCAGCCGCGGTGGTTCACCGTTTCCCGGGGCGCCGTTGGAGTCCAGCCAGCGGCCAAGCACACCCGCGTCCAGTTGGGTCTGACCTACCGTCGTCATCCGCACACCCCACTCTCTGTGCGGAGAATAGCATTCTCCTACGCGGACGGGCCGGATCAGCCCGGCTTGTGGGCGCTGAGCAGAAAGCCCGACGCCATGAAGTGGCCTTCGCCGTCGTGTTCCAGGTGTGGCAGCGGGTAGTCGGGCGACGCATTGCCGTAGACCTTGGCCGGCCGCAGATCGTCGACCCGCCACAGCTCCGACACGGCGTCACGCAACTCGGCTTCGGCGAAGCCGCGCGGGCCGCCCTGACTCGCGTCGCCGAGCGCGCCGGTGGCGAAGGCCAGGATGTACAGCGCCGCGCCGGGGGCGGCCGCCCGGAAGATCGACTGCAGGTAATCCTGGCGCCGTTCCGGCGGCAGCGCGTGCAGCAGCCCGCTGTCCAGGACGGTCGAGAAGCGGTCGTCATAGCCGCGGAAGTTGGTGACGTCGGCTTGGGCGAAAGTCGCTGTGGTCAGCCCCCGTTCCGCGGCCGCGGCGGCCGCGGCCTCGATGGCTGTGGCGCTGGCGTCCAGGCCTACCACGGTGTGGCCCCGCTCGGCGAGGGCCAGCGACAGGGCGGCGTGGCCGCAGCCCGCGTCCAGCACGTCGCTGCGGATCTTGCCCTGGTCGATCAGCGCCGCCAGCTCGGGCTGCGGCCGGCCGATGCTCCACGGCGGCGGGGTTTCCTGCCGGTATGCGGCGTCCCAATCCATGCTCGGCCCGGTCATTCGTCCTCCTCGCGATCGGCCATCCCCTGAGCCCTATTCTGCGGGGGCCCCTTGCGTCGAATCACAGACGGGAACGAACACATGCAATTGCTTCTGGTCCGGCACGCGCTGCCGCTGCGCAGCGAACACGGCGAGGGCTCCGACCCGGACCTGTCGGACGAGGGATTGGCGCAGACCGAGCGACTGCCCAAGGCGCTGGACCGGTTTCCCATTTCCCGGGTGGTGAGCAGCCCGCAGCGGCGCGCGATCCAGACCGCCGAACCGGTGGCGGCGGCGCGGGGGCTCGCCGTCGAGATCGACGACCGGTTCGCCGAATACGATCGCGACCTTCCGCTGTACATCCCGGTCGAGCAGATCCGCCAGGAGATGCCCGAAGAGTGGGCGCGCCTGGCCCAGGGGCATCTGCCCAGCGCGGTCGACGAGGACGCGTTTCTCGCCCGGGTGCGCGCGGCGGTCGACGATCTCGTCGCCTCCGCCGACCCCGAGGACACCGTCGCGGTGTTCAGCCACGGCGGCGTGATCAACGTGCTGTTGCATCAGATCCTGGGGACGGCCCGGCTGTTGTCGTTTCCCGTCGACTACGCGTCGGTGACCCGGCTGTTGTTCTCGCGATCGGGTCAAGCGACGGTGGCGGGCGTGAACGGAGTCGAGCACGTGTGGGACCTGCTGCCGCGAAATCAAAGGTGGTAAACAAGTCCGGTGACTTCAGCTGACCAACTCGAGGGTCTCGACCTGGCCTCGCTGGACTCCTATCTGCGTTCGCTGGGCATCGGACGCGCCGGCGAGCTGCGCGCGGACTTCATCTCCGGTGGCCGCTCCAACCTGACGTTCCGGGTCTACGACGACGCGACCAGCTGGCTGGTACGCCGCCCGCCGCTGCACGGGCTGACCCCGTCGGCGCACGACATGGCCCGTGAGTACCGGGTGGTCGCGGCGCTGCGCGACACCCCCGTCCCGGTGGCGCGCGCGATCGCGCTGTGCGAGGACGACGCGGTGCTGGGGGCGCCGTTCCAGATCGTCGAGTTCGTCGCCGGGCAGGTGGTGCGCCGGCGCGCCCAGCTGGAAGCCTTCAGCCACACCGTCATCGGGGGCTGCGTCGACTCGCTGATCCGGGTCCTGGTCGATTTGCACAGCGTGGATCCCGAGGCCGTGGGCCTGGCCGATTTCGGCAAGCCCAGCGGTTTCCTGGAGCGCCAGGTGCGGCGGTGGGGGTCGCAGTGGGCGTTGGTGCGGCTGCCCGACGACCGCCGCGACGCCGACGTCGAGCGCCTGCATTCCGGTCTGCAGCAAGCGATTCCCCAGCAAAGCCGCACGTCGATCGTGCACGGCGACTACCGGATCGACAACACCATCCTGGACGCCGACGACCCGACGAAGGTCCGCGCCGTCGTCGACTGGGAGCTGTCCACCCTCGGGGACCCGCTGTCCGACGCGGCGCTGATGTGCGTCTACCGCGACCCGGCGCTGGACCTGATCGTCAACGCACAAGCCGCGTGGACGTCGCCGCTGCTGCCGACGGCCGACGAGCTGGCCGACCGTTATTCACTGGTCGCCGGTTTGCCATTGGCGCATTGGGAGTTCTACATGGCGCTGGCGTACTTCAAGCTCGCGATCATCGCCGCCGGCATCGACTTCCGCCGGCGGATGTCGGACCAGGCGCGCGGACTGGACTCCGATCACATGCCGGAGGTCGTCGCGCCGCTGATTTCCCGGGGGCTCGCGGAGCTGGCCAAGCTGCCCGGCTAGGCCCCCTGGCGCGACGCCGCGTGGTGCTTCTTGGCGGCGCGGCGCAGCTGCAGGATGCGCGCCGTGCCGACGGCGACCGTGATCAGGCCGCCGACCACCGCCGCCAGCAGGATGGCCACCCCCAGCGGCAGGCTCCAGTGCCAGCCCAAGAACTGGAACGGCGTCGACGTCGTGTTCTGGGTGATGAAAATCAGCAGCAGGATCAAGATCAGGAAGCCGGCGATCAGGGCCGACCACAGCGCACCGGCGCGGGTGAACCCGATGGCCGGTTCCCTGGGTGTCGCACCCGTCGAGGGCGTCGCTGCGTGCTCGCGATGCGGCTGGCTGGGCGAGTCAGGGCCGGGGCTGCTCATAGTGCCATCTTTGTCCCATCCGGCACAGAATGAAACCAAACCGCGCAACCGGCCCGGCGCGCCCCCGCACCGCCGCGATTCTGGCGTTACTGTCGGCGGTATGGGGATGACGTCGCGCGCGCACCGCGCGATCATCCAGGCGGCGGTATGGCTGACGGCGATCTGCGTGCTCGCGGCGTGCAGCAACTCCGACCCGCTGGGCGCCGAGGTCGGCAGCCCCAAATCCATCGTCGTGGGGTCCGGCGACTTCCCGGAGTCGCAAATCATCGCCGAGATCTACGCACAAGCGTTGCAGGCCAACGGGTTCGAGGTGGGCCGGCGGATGGGCATCGGCAGCCGGGAAACCTATATCCCCGCGCTCAAAGACCACTCGATCGACCTGGTGCCGGAGTACATCGGCAACCTGCTGCTCTACTTCGCACCCCAGTCGACGGCGACCATGCTCGACGCCGTCGAGCTGGAGCTCGACCGCAGGCTGCCCGGCGACCTGTCGATCCTGACCCCGTCGCCGGCCACCGACACCGACACCGTGACCGTGAGCTCCGCAACCGCTAATGCGTGGAAGCTGAAGACAATCGCCGACCTGGCGGCACATTCGGACGACGTGCGGTTCGGGGCGCCCTCGGCGTTCGCGACCCGGCCGGCCGGCCTGCCGGGGCTGCGGCAGAAGTACGGACTCGACATCCGGCCGGGCAACTTCGTCGCCATCAACGACGGCGGCGGCGCCGTCACGGTGCGCGCGCTGGTGGAGGGAAGGGTCAACGCCGCGAACATCTTCACGACGTCCCCCGCGATCCCGCAGAACCAACTGGTGGTGCTCGACGATCCCGAGCACAACTTCCTGGCCGGCAACATTGTGCCGCTGGTCAATTCGCAGAAGAAGTCGGACCGCCTCAAGGAGGTGCTGGACGCCGTGTCGGCGAAGCTGACCACCCCCGGGGTGGCCGGACTCAACGCCGCCGTGGCCGGAAACTCTGGCATCGACCCCGACGAGGCGGCACGGAACTGGCTGCGGGACAACGGCTTCAACCATCCGGCCGGCCGATGATCGTCTTCGACAACGTCACCAAGGCCTTTCCCGACGGCACCACCGCGGTGGACCAGCTCAGCCTGGTGGTCCCCAACGGGAAGCTGACCGTATTCGTCGGCTCGTCCGGCAGCGGCAAGACCACCGCGCTGCGGATGGTCAACCGCATGATCGAACCGACGTCGGGCACCATCACCGTCGACGGGGTGGACGTGTCCACCCTGGACCCGGTGCGGCTGCGCCTGGGCATCGGCTACGTCATCCAGCATGCCGGCCTGATGCCGCACCTGCGGGTAATCGACAACGTCGCAACGGTTCCCGTGTTGAAGGGGCAGTCGCGAAGGGCGGCCCGCACGGCCGCCTACGAGGTGCTCGAACGGGTGGGCCTTGACACCAAGCTGGCCACCCGCTACCCCGCCCAGCTGTCCGGCGGTGAGCAACAACGCGTCGGGGTGGCGCGCGCGCTGGCCGCCGACCCGCCCATCATGTTGATGGACGAACCGTTCTCGGCCGTGGACCCGGTGGTGCGTGTCGAGCTGCAGAACGAAATCCTGCGTCTGCAAAGCGAATTGCACAAGACGATCGTGTTCGTCACCCACGACATCGACGAAGCGCTCAAACTGGCCGACCAGGTCGCGGTGTTCCGGTCCGGTTCGTTGCAGCAGTACGGCGAACCCGCCGAGGTGTTGTCGCGGCCGGCCAACGATTTCGTAGCCAGGTTCATCGGTCTCGGCCGCGGCTATCGATGGCTGCAACTCATCGACGCGGCCGGCTTGCCGCGGCACGACGTCACGCGCGTCCCGGCGGACGACCTCCCCGACGCACTCCCCGGTGGGTGGGCGGTCGTGGTGGACGCCGCCGGCATGCCGATCGGTTGGATCGACACCGACGGCCTGCGCCGGCACCGCGGCGGTGCGCCGTTGTCGGACAGCATGAGCGGCATCGGGTCGCTGTTTCGGCCCGGCGGCAATCTCAGCCACGCGCTGGACGCGGCGCTGTCGTCGCCGTCCGGGGTGGGCGTCGCCGTTGACGACGGCGGCCGGGTCATCGGTGGGGTGCTGGCCGGCGACGTGCTGGCCGCGGTGGAAGCCCAACGGCGGGGGTAAGCGATGCGTTACCTGCTCACCCACCTCGACGACGCCTGGGCGCTGCTCGTCGTCCACCTGCGGCTGTCGCTGGTGCCGGTGCTGATCGGCTTGGCGATCGCCGTCCCGCTGGGTGCGGCGGTGCGGCGGGCGCCCGTCGCCCGCCGGCTGACGACGGCAACCGCGAGCGTCGTGTTCACCATCCCGTCGCTGGCGCTGTTCGTCGTCCTGCCGATGATCATCGGCACCCGCATCCTCGACGAGGCCAACGTCATGGTGGCCCTGACGGCCTACACCGCGGCGCTGCTGGTGCGGGCGGTCCTCGAGGCGCTGGACGCGGTACCGGCGCAGGTGCGCGACGCCGCTACCGCGGTCGGCTACCCGCCGATCACCCGGATGCTGAAAGTCGAACTGCCGCTGTCGATTCCGGTGCTGGTGGCCGGGCTGCGGGTGGTGGTGGTCACCAACATCGCGATGGTGTCGGTGGGCTCGGTGATCGGCATCGGCGGCCTGGGCACCTGGTTCACCGAGGGCTACCAGACCAACAAGAGCGATCAGATCCTCGCCGGCATCATCGCGCTGTTCGTGCTCGCGGTCGTCATCGACGCGCTGCTCGTGGTCGCCGGGAGGCTGGTCACGCCATGGGAACGCGCCGCCCGCGCCCCGCGTCGGCGCTCGGTGGTGGCCCCGATCGTGGGCGGCGCGCGATGAACTTCGTGCAGCACGCCATTTCCTACCTGTTGACCGCCGGCAACTGGACCGGACCGGTCGGGCTCGCCGCGCGCGTCTTGGAGCACCTGGAGTACACGACCATCGCGGTGGGCGCCTCGGCGCTGATCGCCGTCCCCGCCGGGCTCGTCATCGGGCACACCGGGCGCGGCACGCTGCTGGTCGTTGGCGCGGTCAACGGGTTACGCGCCCTGCCGACGCTGGGCGTGCTGCTGCTCGGGACGCTGCTGTTCGGGCTCGGGATGGGGCCGCCACTGGTCGCCCTGATGCTGCTGGGTGTCCCGGCGCTGCTGGCCGGCACCTATGCGGGAATCGCCAACGTCGACCCGACCGTGGTCGACGCCGCCCGCGCGATGGGCATGACGGAGGTCCAGGTGCTGCTGGTGGAGGCGCGCAACGCGCTGCCGTTGATCCTGGGCGGGTTGCGCAGCGCCACGCTGCAGGTGGTCGCCACCGCGACGGTCGCGGCCTACGGGAGTCTGGGCGGGCTGGGCAGGTACCTGATCGACGGGATCAAGGAGCGCGAGTTCCATCTGGCCCTGGTCGGCGCGTTGATGGTGGCCGTGTTGGCGCTGGCGCTCGACGGGCTGCTGGCGTTGGCGGTGTGGGCGTCGGCGCCGGGCACCGGTCGACTGCGCCACACTTATCGGACACTTCCCGCACGCTTCGCGGGCACGATTTACGGTAGATGAGTGAACGCAGATTCCCCTGATTCGACTCGGCGCGTGTGGCAGGCGATGCTCACCTGGCGTGCACAGGACGTATCGCGGATGGAATCGGTACGAATCCAGGTGTCCGGCAAGAGAATCAAGGCCAACGGCCGCATCGTCGCCGCGGCCACCGCCACCAACCCGGCGTTCGGCGCGTACTACGACCTGCAGACCGACGAGACCGGTGCCACCAAGCGGCTCGGCATGACCGTCACGCTCGCCGAACGGGAACGCGTGCTGTCCATCGCGCGTGACGAAGAGAACATGTGGCTGGTCACCGACCACCAGGGCGAGCACCGCGCCGGGTACAACGGCGCGCTCGATTGCGACGTGGTGTTCAGCCCGTTCTTCAACGCGCTGCCCATCCGGCGGCGCGGCCTACACGAGCAGGCGGAGTCGGTGACGCTGCCGGTGGTGTACGTCAACCTGCCCGACATGTCGATCACTCCGGACGTCGTGAGCTACACCAGCTCGGGCGGTCTCGAGGGCATCAAGCTGCGCTCCCCGGTCGCCGACACCACGGTCAGCGTCGACGAAGAGGGGTTCATCGTCGACTATCCAGGGTTGGCAGAGCGGATCTGATCACCCCGCCGGCCCGGCCGGCCGCGGCCAGCTCCTCACGCCAGTTTTCGGCGCCGATGACGACGTGGAAGATTTCGGATCGCGGGAAGCTGTCGTAGCGCGTCCGGGCGGCGTGGCCCGCCTCGACGAGTTCGGCCACCGAGTTGTTCTCCACCAGCGAATCGCGGGCCCGGCTCAACAGCTCGATGACCCGGTCCACGGCCGGTACCAGGTGATCCGCATTGCCCTCGGACATCGCCCGAACCAGGTCCGGGGCGGTGGCCGCCACCCGCGTCCCGTCGCGGAAGGACCCGGCGGCCAGCGCGAACGCCAGCGGGACCTCCCCGGCGATGACGGCCAGCGCCTCGGCGAGCAGGTGCGGCAGGTGCGAGATGGCGGCCGCCGCGGCGTCGTGGTCGTCCGACTTGGCCGGCACCACCACCGCGCCGCAGTCCAGCGCCAACGCCATCACCATCGACCACACCGCCGGATCGACGTGGTCGTCCACGCTGAGCACCCACGGCGCCCGGGTGAACAGCCCGGGGTGGCCGGCGGCCCAGCCGGAATGCGCTGTGCCCGTCATCGGGTGGCCGCCGACGAAGCGTTCCTGCAGACCGGCTGCGGCGACCTCGTCGAGCACCGCTTTTTTGACGCTGGTGACATCGGTCAGCGGGCAGGCCGGCGCGAGTTCGGCGATGTGGGCGAGCATGCCGGCCATCGCCGGCATGGGCACCGCGAGGACGATCAGCGCACCGGTGTCGGCGGCGCGGCTCAGCGTCGCGGTCAGGTCGGTGGTCGCGTCGAAACCGTCCGCGGCGGCTCCCTGTGCGCCCTCCACCGACCGGTTGTAGCCGAACACTTCCCGGCCCGCCACGGTGGCGGCGCGCATGATCGACCCTCCGATCAGGCCCAACCCGAGCACGCACACCGGTGTTTGAGAAGCAGGGCTAGCCACAGACCTAAGGTTGGCACAAACCGGTGGCGGCGGTGCGCCCAGATGTTGCCGCGCCGCCCGGTTCGCCTCGCGCCGTCTGGTCAGGGGGCCTGTTCTGCGACTACCGTAAGCGGCCATGGGAGCACAACGAGCCCCAGCCCAAGGGCTGTCCGCCGATACGCCGGACGGTTTCGGCGTCGCGGTCGTGCGCGAAGAGGGCCAGTGGCGGTGTTCTCCAATGGCCCGTAAATCGCTGCTGAGCCTCAAGGCCGCCGAGACCGAGCTGCGGGAATTGCGCAGCGCCGGCGCCGTGTTCGGGCTGCTCGACGTGGACGACGAATTTTTCGTGATCGTGCGCCCCGCGCCGTCCGGAACGCGGCTGCTGCTGTCGGACGCCACCGCCGCATTGGATTACGACATCGCCGCCGAGGTGCTGGAGAAGCTGGACGCCGACATCGACCCCGAGGACCTGGAGGATTCCGACCCCTTCGAGGAGGGCGACCTCGGCTTGCTGTCCGACATCGGCCTCCCCGAGGCGGTGCTGGGCGTCATCCTCGACGAGTCCGACGATCTGTACGCGGACGAGCAACTTGGCCGCATCGCGCGGGAGATGGGTTTCGCCGACCAGCTGTCGGCCGTGATCGACCGCATCGGTCGGTGATCGCAAGCGACGAGGATCTGATCCGCGCCGCGTTGGCGGTCGCCGCGACGGCGGGTCCCCGCGATGTGCCCATCGGCGCGGTGGTGGTCGGCGCCGACGGCACCGAGCTGGCCCGCGCGGTCAACGCCCGCGAAGCCCTGGGCGATCCCACCGCACACGCCGAGATCCTGGCCCTGCGCGCGGCGGCGGCCGCCCTCGGCGACGGCTGGCGGCTGGAGGGCGCCACGCTGGCCGTCACCGTCGAACCGTGCACCATGTGCGCCGGCGCGCTGGTCCTGGCCCGCGTCGGCCGACTGGTGTTCGGGGCGTGGGAGCCCAAGACGGGCGCGGTCGGGTCGCTGTGGGACGTGGTGCGCGATCGGCGGCTCAATCATCGGCCGCAAGTGCGCGGCGGGGTGCTCGCCGACGAGTGCGCCGCACCGCTGGAGGCCTTCTTCGCCCGCCAGCGATTGGGGTAAGCGGCCAACGGTTCGGTAAGCTGCTCGGCGGTGGCGTGTCCGAGCGGCCTAAGGAGCACGCCTCGAAAGCGTGTGACGGCTAACACCGTCCGAGGGTTCAAATCCCTCCGCCACCGCCAATAGAGTTTCAGCGGTCTCCCGCGGAAAGTGAGGCCGCCTCACGCCTTTTGGAAGCAGTACAGCCGGTACTCGGTGGGGCCGCCATCTTGCAGGCTTTGATGTGTCTTCCAAACCCGCTGGTAGCTGGGCACCAACGCAAAGCTGTGCGCGAATGCCGGCACGACGGCGTTCATCACGGCCACCCACCAGTGCGAGTTGTTCTCCATCCCGCGCGCGACCTCCGCATTGATCAGCCTCTGCGACAGCATCCGCATCGGCGCGTCAGCCAACTGCGCCTCCCAGGTGGCGATGCCCCCGGCGAATCGAAAGTCGGCGTACAGCAGGTGTCCGCCCGGGCGCAGCACGCGCGCCACCTCCGCGAGGAACTGAGGGAATTGGGCGTAGAGGTGTGAAGATTCGATGTTGATCACCGCGTCGAAGGATTCATCGGGGAAGGGCAGTTGCTCGGCGTCGCCTTCGACGAAGTTCAGGCCGGCCACTTGGTGCCGTTCTCGGCAGAACGCGATGCCCGCTGAGTTCAGATCCAGTCCGGTGTATGCGGCGGGGCGCAAGGCGCGGGTGAGGTAGGACGCCCCGCCGCCGTGGCCGCAACCGACCTCCAGGACGTGCTTACCGTTGAGATCAACCTGGGTTGCCGTGCGGTGATAGAGCTGGATGAAAAACCGGTTGTGCTCGTCGGACGGCGAAAGGGGAACGCCCATTGGCGGATCCTCTTCGTACCCATAGTTCAGGAAGACGACGTCGTCCGGGGCGAGCCGGTGGGTCAAATACCGGTACAGGATCTTCTTGTAGAACGCGCGAGCACACGTCTCGTACGTCTCGTTGGCCTTGCCGACGAGAACCCCCGAAAAGCCGCGCTCGTGGCTCTTGAGCGCCATGGGTGAAGCGTAGCCGCGGACGGCCACGCGGGGATTAAATCGCGCAATGTGGGATGACCCGGATCTCAGGTTCTCTCGCGGATTCTCGGCCATCGTTGGCCGAAGGTGGATAGCATCTACTCACAAACAATTGCAGAGCGCGCAGCAAGAGGCCCAGATGACGAAGAAAGTCGAGATCGTCGCCATATCCTGGCTCTGTTGTGCCCTGATTGCGCCGGCCGGCTCTCTGGCCGAATCTGTCGCGCGCGCAGACGATTTCGGTACGTCGCTGTACACCGGCGTCAACGGCCTTCGCCAGCCATGCGGCCCACTGCGCGACGACCCACGGTTGCGGGCGGCCGCGCAGCGGCATGCCGACGACATGCTGCACACCGGGTTGAGCGGCCATATCGGTTCGGATGGCTCCTCGCCGCAGATGCGCATCGCCGATGCCGGCTATGTCGGATCCCACGCCACGGGGGAGATCGTCTATTGGGGCACCGGGTCGGCCGCCAATCCCGCCCAGGCCCTGGACTCGTGGATGCAGAGCCCGCCACACCGAGGGCTCATCGTGAATTGCGCCTTCACCGCGAGCGGCTTCGCCACCGCATCCGATGGCAACAAGATGACCGCGGTGGGCGACTTCGCGGCTGTTTAAGCCCTTGGCGGTCAAGCTTTTTCGCTCTCAGGCCTGGGTGCCGGCCAGCTTCCGGGTCGTCAGCGCCTCGGTGTCCTGGAACGGCCGGCCGTCGGGCCGCAGCAGGTCGTGGAACCAGACCTTCGGGATCGCCGTGTAGGGGTGGTCCCACGATTCCCACGGAAAGTAGGTCTGCGTCTTGCCCGCGACCAGGCCCCAGTTGATGGCACCGACGTTGTGCCGCTTGGCCACCGGCAGGATTCCCTCCACCGTGCTGCCCCTAGGCCGGGCCATGTACTCGGTGCACAGGATCGGCCGCCCCAGCGGGGCAAGCTCGCCGATCCGATTCTCGAAGCCCGCGGGATCTGCGTAGGAATGGAAGGTGATCACGTCGGCGTTGGCCAGCTGAATGTCGCTAATTGCGCTGCGGCCCTGGGGTTGTCCCCAGTCACCACGCCACACGCCGCTGGTGAGCGGCTGACTCGGATCCACCGCGCGCGCCCAACGGAACACCTGGGGGAGCAGGTTGGCGACCAACTGATCCTTGTCGCTGCGCTCGACGTTGCGATACTGGCGCGCCGGGTTGTCGGGCTCGTTCCACAAGTCCCAACCGAGAACGCGGTCGTCACTGCGGAACTGGGTCAGCACCGCGGTGACGTAGTCGCGCATGACGCCGGCGTAGCGCGGATCGCCCAGCCGTTCGGCCCCGGGACTCTGCACCCAGCCGGAGTTGTGCACCCCGGGCGTCGGGGCCCGCTGCCGGCCCGCCTTGGGTGCGGGGTCCCAGCACGAGTCGAAGAAGACGAACAGCGGCTTGATGCGGTGGCGCGCGGCGATGTCGACGAACTGCGCCAGCCGCGTCTGGAATCCGCGCTGATCCTGGGCCCACAGCTGATCGTGCAGGAACACCCGTGCGGTGTTGTGCCCGTAGAACCTGGCCCAGCCCAGCTCGGCGTCGATGCGCCTGGGGTCGTAGGTGTCGGCCTGGAACATCTCGAGTTGGTTGATGGCGTTGGAGGTGATGTAGTTCGATCCGACGAGGAAACCTTGCGCCTGATACCAGCGGTTGGCGCGGTCGGCGGGCCACCGGCCCGCCTCCTCGGCGGAGGCGCGGGGCGCTCGCGCCAGCGCGGTGCCAGCCGCCAGGAAAAGTGGCAGCTTGAGGGCCGTTCGTCGTTGCACGATGTGACGATAAATTTTCCCGGCGATTTCCCCGGGATTTGCTCAGCGCGTCGCGCCAGCTTGACGTGGGAATTGTTATCGCCTCGTCACCCGGCGCCCATCGGAGCGGTTCCCCGCTAGCGCAATTTGCGGCCGTACTTGTCGGTGACGCTGCCGGTGAACATCATGATGGCGTCGACGATGCCCCAAATCATGCCGGCGAGCAGCACCGGGAAACCCACGAAGCAAAACAGCGTGAACAGAAACCCGAACAGGCCCAGACACAGCTGCGCGACGGCGATTTGAGTCGAGTCGAGGTAGAAGCGGCCGACGCCGAACACGCCGAAGAACAGCTGCAGCAGGCCGGCCGTCGAGGCCGACTTATCCGACAGCGGCTGGCCGGTGACGGGATCCCGCCCGTACGGCGCATGGGGATCGCCGTATCCCGGGTAGCTCCCGTACGGATAGCCGGGATAGGGCTGCTGCGGCGGAAACCCCGGAGGCGGCGGCCGCCAGCCTCCGGGCGGTTCGCCGGCCGGGTCTCCGGGCGGGTTCGGCGTCGACATTGGCCCGAGTTAACTCTCGTGCCGGCGCCGCGTCTACTTAGCGGTTTCTCAGCAAAAGTTTGGTACAGATATAGTTGCCTAGTGCTACTATCGCCACACGACATCATCGGATGTGTGGAGGAGGGGCCCGTGCAGGCATTCTCGTTCGACCCGGCCGCCGCCAGCATCGGGTCCGACGTTGTCCGCGGCGCCATGCAAGGCCTGCAGGCCGGTGTGACGGCGTCACCCTCGACCACCGCGTTGGTGCCCGCCGGGGCCGACGAGGTGTCGGCGCAGGCGGCTCTCGCTTTCGCCGCCGAGGCCACCGCCTTCTTGGCGCTGCACACGGCCGCCCAGGAAGAGCTGGTCCGAACGGGCACGGCGGTGGTCGACATCGCCCGGATGTACTCGGAGGTCGACGCCGCGGCGGCCGGCGGCGTGCTCGGCATCCGCCCGCCGGGCACCTACCGGATGGCCGGATAGGCGGCCGCCCGGGCGGGACAAATTCGCGCCCGCGGAGACGGCAAAGTTACTTCAAACTTCACCCCTGGGAGCGCGATACTGAAGGGGTGCCCGAGCGAAACGTGTTAGGCGGTCCCCTGGAACCGTGCGGCACAGAGCCACTGACCGGCTACTACCGCGACGGCTGTTGCTCCACGGGCACCGAGGATCTGGGCCGGCACACGATCTGCGCGGTCATGACGGCCGAATTCCTGGAGCACCAGCGCTCGATCGGCAACGACTTGCTGACGCCGGTGCCCGAATACCGCTTCCCCGGATTGCTGCCCGGCGATCGTTGGTGCGTCACGGCGCTGAACTGGCTTAGGGCGCACCAGGATGGCTGTGCCGCACCGGTGGTCCTGGCCTCGACACACGAGCGCACCCTCGAGGTGGTGCCCCTAGAGGCGTTGCAGGAACACAAGGTCGACGTGCCCGACGACTTGGCGAACCTGTAGGGACCACGGCGGATCCACGCCTGGCGCCTGTGTCATATTTCTCTTCGACGACGCGTCGAAAAGAGGATCCGGTGGGCTCTGCCGTGGACGACATCGACTTCGACGATCTGACCGCGCCCAAGCTCACCGACGTTCAACGCCAAATCCTGGAATTCACCGAGGCCAAAGCCGTCGACTTCGACGTCGACCGGATGTTCGGCGAGGCCGTCGAACAGGCGGGAGTCAATGACCTCGACGACGTCGACGGCTTCGGTGATCGGCTCACCGCGCACGTCGCCGCGATAGAAGGCGACGAGGGCCTGCGCCAGCTCACCCGATCCAGCCTGCGGCAACGCGTCGTGCGCTTGCTGCGCAACCGGTTGTCGCTGACCGAGCTCCTCAAGCGGTATCCCGAAATCGAAAGCATCGCGATCGAGAAGCCGTTCATCGTCGTGGGGATGCCCCGATCGGGCACCACCCACCTGGTGAATCTCATTGCCGCCGATCCCCGCCGCCGGGCGCTGCCGTACTGGGAGAGCCAGGAGCCCATCCCCGCCCGCGGGCAGGGGCCCGACATCGACGGGATCGACCCCCGTTACGCGCGAGCCAAATCCGAGCACGACGCGCTCATGGTCAGCGCCCCGGTGGTGGCCGCCATGCACGACCGGTTCCCGGAGGCGATCGAAGAGGAAGTCGAGCTCCTCGACCTCGATCTGGCCGGCTACGTCCTGGAATGGCATGCGCGCGTGCCGGACTGGCGCGACTACTATCTGAGCCTGGATCAGACCCGGCACTACGCATACCTGCGGAAAGTGCTGCAGGCGTTGACGTTTCTGCGGGGGCCGCGAACCTGGGTGCTGAAGAGCCCTCAGCACTGCGAACAACTCGGCCCGCTCATGGCGACGTTTCCCGATGCGACGGTGGCTTTCACCCACCGTGACCCCGTGGCGGTGATCCAATCGGCGATCACCATGATGGCCTACTCCGATCGGCTCCGCCGAACCAGCATCGACCCGGACTGGTTGCTGGACTACTGGAGCGACCGGGTGCGCCGGCTGCTCGGCGCATGCGTGCGCGACCGCGAGCTGGTGCCGGCAGAACGCAGCATCGACATCGGCTTCCACCACCTCAACGGCAACGAAATGGCAATCCTCGAACGGCTTTACGCGTGCGGCGGTGTCGAGTTGACCCCGAAGGCGCGCAAACGGTTCGAGAAATACCTCGACGGCAACCCCCGCGGCAAGCACGGCCGCATCCGCTACGACCTGCACCGGCACTTCGGCATCACGGCCGACGAGCTGCGGGCGCGATTCGACTTCTACTTCGACAAGTTCGACGTCCATGCCGAGACCTGACCGGAGGGCCACCCAGCGATGACTTTCGAACCGGTCTACCGCGGCCGGCCCGGCGCCGACGCCATGCGGCCCGCCGCTGCCGAACGGGCGGAGGAGATCGCGCCCGGGCTGTGGTGCTCGCCGGGGCTCTCGAATTCCTACCTGCTCACCACCAACGAGGGCCGGGTGATCGTCAACACCGGCATGGGTTTCGAGGGGCCGGTGCACCGCGCGAACTTCGACGCCGTCGACCCTTCGCCGGTGCGCTACATCATCTTCACCCAGGGTCATGTCGACCACGTCGGCGGTTTGGACAGCGTGCGCGACCCGGAGACAATCGTCGTCGCGCAAGCCAACTGGACGTTGTGGCGCGACGACAACGAACGTCTCATCCCATATCGCGCCAGCCGCAGCGCCTTCGCGTTCAAGGACACCCTGGCGGACGGCATCCAGGCGATCCAGCGGCGCCTGGGCGTCACCCGGTTGGCCGGCCAAAGCGTGCCCGTCGTCGACCTCGACTTCGAGGACAGCATGACCCTGTCGGTCGGCGGCCGGCGGATGGAACTGATCTCGGTACCCGGCGGCGAGACGACCGACTCCCTGGTGATCTGGTTACCGGATGAGCGGATCTGCCTGTGCGGCAACACCTTCGGCCCCTTGTTCGGCCACATTCCGAATCTGGTCACCATGCGCGGCGACCGGTACCGCGACGCCCTTGCCGCCATCGCGTCGGTGGAGCGCGTGCGCGACCTGCGGCCCGAACTCCTGGTCACCGGCCATTTCGGACCCATCGCGGGCGCCGAGCGCATCCATGCGGAACTGACCCGGCTGAGCGACGCGATCCGGTACGTCCACGACCGGACGGTCGAGGGGATGAACGCCGGCAAGGACGTGCGCACCCTGATGCGCGAGATCACCTTGCCCGCGGAATACGCAGTGGGGCAAGGCTATGGGAAGGTGTCCTGGGATGTGCGGGCCATCTGGGAGAACTACTCCGGCTGGTTTCACCATGAGTCCACGACCGAGCTGTATCCGGTCGGGTTCGACGCCGTGGCCGCCGACGTTGTCGAGCTGGCCGGGGCCGACGCCCTGCTGGTCCGGGCCCGCGAACACCTGGCCGGCGGCCGGCCGCTGCAGGCCATTCACCTCGCCGAGCTCGTGGGGTCCGACCACGCGGCGGCGCGCGCCGTGCTGCGGGAGGCCCACGAAGACCTGCTGGCCGCGAGCACCAATTTCTGGGAAAGCGCCTGGCTCACCAACCAGATAGCGAGGAACTCATGACGGCGAGCGTCAGCTTCGACTTCACCGGGACCACGGCCCTGATCACCGGCGGCACCAGCGGTATCGGGCACGCCACCGCGGTCCTGTTCCGCGATGCCGGGGCTCGTGTCGCCGTCACCGGGACCAAGCCGGCGGCGGCCGATTATCCGGCCGACCTGTCCGGCATGGAATACCACCAGCTACAGATCACCGAGCCCGGTTCGGTGGACGCGCTGGCCGAAAGGTTCACCGCCCTGGACGTGCTCGTCAACAACGCCGGTGCCAATTTCCCTGGCGGCCTTGACGAGTCGAAGCCCGACGGGTTCGAGGCGTCGGTCGCGCTGAACCTCACCGGGCCCTATCGGCTCACGATGGGCCTCTACCGCGCCCTGCGGGCCTCGACCGCGGCCGGTGGCGCCAGTGTGGTGAACCTGGCGTCGATGTCGGCGCTGCGGGCCGTCCCCCTGGTGCCCGGATACGGCGCCGCGAAGGCCGGGATCGTCTGCATCACCAGAAATCTCGCCGTCAAATGGGCGGCCAAGGGGATCCGGGTGAACGCGGTGGCGCCGGGCGCCGTCGACACCCCGATGACCGCGCCCATGCGCGGCTCGGACGAGTTGATGGAGTCGGAGCTGGCACACATCCCATTGCGCCGCTTCGGCACCGTCGGCGAGGTCGCACCGACGATCGCCTTCTTGTGCACCGAGCAGAGTAGCTACACCAGCGGCGCGGTGTTCGTTGTCGACGCCGCATCGGACTGCGTCTGAAATACGAGGAACGCCATGACATTAGCGCTTCGACCCGAGGACCTCTACCACACCGGCATCGTCGTGCCCGACCTCGGCGCGGCGATGGAACGCCTGAGCGCGCTGGCCGGCTACCGGTGGATCAGCCCGATGAGTTACACGCTGCCCTTCCGCACCGCGGAAGGCGTCCGGGAACTGACGTCGACCATCGTCTACTCCTTGCAAAGCCCGCACCTCGAGTTGGTGCAGGAAGTGCCGGGCAGCCCGTGGACGGCTGCCCCGGGCAACGCCGTGCACCACCTCGGCTACTTCAGCGACAACCTGGCCGAGAGCGGCCGGGCGCTCGAGGCCAACGGGTTCACCCTCGAGATGACCGCGGAGGTGCCCGGCGCCGATCTCGGCCTATTCGCGTACTACACGGACGATTCGGGCGCCCGCATCGAGATCGTCGACCGCTCGCTGTTTCCCGACTTTCCCGCATTCCTGCAGTCGATGACCGCGCCGGAGGAGGCGTGACGTGCTGCTGACGGTTCTGCGTTTCAACTTCGCCTCCCCGCACGGTGACCCGCGCACCCAGAGCGCGTTGCTCTCCGCGGCGTTGGAGCTGGCGCAATGGGGCGAGTCACACGGCATCACCTCCGTCAGCGTCGACGAGCACCACGCCACCGGCCACGGCTGGAGTTGCAATCCGATCATGGCGGCGGCGATGTTCCTCGCCCGCACCTCGACGCTGATCGCCAGCGTGGACTGCGCGCTCGGGCCGCTGTGGAATCCGGTGCGGCTCGCCGAGGACATCGCCCTGGTCGACAACATGAGCCGCGGCCGGCTGCACACCACGGTGGGCCTTGGCTACCGCACGGTCGAATACGACGCCATGGGAGCCGATTTCGCGCAGCGCGGCGCCCTGATGGACGCCCTGCTCGAGCGCATGCTGTCGGTGTGGTCCGGCGCCGACGCGGGAATCTGCACCGGCACCTGGACCCGGCCCCATCCACCGCTGTATGTCGGCGGCGGGGCGCGCGCCACGGCGCGGCGGGCGGCGCGATTCCGGCTGCCGCTCAGCCTGGCCGATCACCTGCCCGACATCGCCGCCTACTATCGCGAGCTCTGCGCCGAGGCGGGCATGACCCCGTTCATTCTGATGCCGGGGCCGGTCAACCGCGGGATGATCTACCTGCACGAGGACCCGGACCGGGCGTGGGCGGAACTCGGTGAGCACATCCTTTGGGAGGCGGTCACTTACGGCGGCTGGTCCACCGACCAACGGTCGCTTATGCATTTGCCCGGCGTGCAGTCGCTGGACGAGGTCCGGGCGTCCGGCAGGTACCGCTTCCTGACGCCCGACGAGTTGATCGCCGAAGTGCGCGACGCCGAGAACTACGGCCCCCTGGTGATGCATCCGCTCGTCGGTGGCATGCCCGTCGACGAAGCGTGGAGGTCGGTCCAGTTACTCACCGACAAGGTGCTGCCCGCGCTGGGCTGACTGCGCACCGAATCCAATCGACGCCGCGCACGTCAAGTCGGCGGAGCAGACCCTGGCGCGGGCCGCCTTGATCGACCCGAAGCTGCCCGCATAGGGTTCAGTGGGTGATGGCGGACCACATGCCCCAGGTGGCGATACTCGACGACTACGCCGGCGTGGCCCTGCGGCTCGCGGACTGGGCACCGGTGCAAACGCGCTCCCGCGTAACCGTTTTCGACCGGCACCTCGCCGAGGAGGAGGCCGCCGACGCGCTGCGGCCGTTCGACGTGATCTGCACCCTGCGCGAGCGAATGGCGCTGCCGCGGACGTTGCTCGAGCGGTTACCGAACCTGAAGCTGATCACCATCGTGGGCAGGAACCTGCCCAACCTGGACATGGCCGCGGCAACGGAACTGGGAATTTTGGTCGCCCACACCGACTTCGCGCATCCCCGATTCCGATCCGTGCACGACGCCACCCCCGAGTTCGCCTGGGGATTGCTGATCGCCACCGTGCGTAACCTGGCCGAGGAACACCGCCGCATGCGAGAAGGCGGCTGGCAGTCCACGACGGGTCTCACGCTGTCCGGCAAGACGCTCGGGCTGCTCGGCCTCGGGCGGGTGGGCAGGAGGATGGCCGAATACGCGAAAGTGTTTGGCATGGACGTCATTGCGTGGAGCCAGAACCTCACCGCGGACGCCGCGGCGGCGGTCGGCGCGCGCCGGGTCGAGAAGGCGACGCTGTTCGAGCAGGCCGATGTCGTCTCCATACATGTGGTGCTCTCGGAACGCTCCCGAGGGCTGGTGGGCGAACCCGAGTTGGCGTTGATGAAGTCGCACGCGTACCTGATCAACACCTCGCGGGGGCCGATCGTCGACGAGGCCGCGCTGCTGAACGCCCTGCGTTCCGGGAGCATCGCCGGCGCCGGCCTCGACGTCTACGACGTCGAACCGCTGCCACCGGATCACCCGTTGCGACTGCTCCCGAATGTGACCCTGTCGCCGCACCTGGGATACGTCACCCGAGAAATGCTCAGCGCCTTCTACGCCGACACGGTGGAGGCGGTGGGCGCCTGGCTGGACGGGACCCCGACCCGAATCGCCAACCCCGAGGCGTCTGATCAGGCGCGCTTGCGTCTCCAATGAGGACTCTTGACCGCTTCGAGCGCTTCGATGACATAGCGGTCCAGCGGCCATTGGCGGCCGGACGGGCGCACCCATCGTTGGAATCCGAAATCCGCTGCGGCGAAGGCGAGTTGGACCAGCAGGCCGGGGCGAATGTCGGTGTCGGGATTCACGCCCATCCGCTCGGCGATCAGCTTGGCCGCGCGCTCCTTGTCGGCGGGTGTGTGCACGGTCACCTTGCGCAGCCGATCCGGGGCAACCAGCAGCGCTTGTCGCCACTCGTCGGTGTCGGCCTGCTCGAACGACCGCGTGCGGGTGACGATGGCGTTGATCAACGCGACGTCCGGCGGCTCGTTGGCCGGCCGCTGCTCGAGCAGGTTGACGATGGCGGCGCCGCCGTGCCGGACGGGCGCGAGCAGCAACTCTTCCTTCGTCGGCACGTAACGGAAGAAGGTTCGCGGGGAAACGCCCGCGGCAGCGGCGATTTCCTCCGTTGTCACGGCGTCGTATCCGCGTTCGACGAACAACCGGAACGCCGCGCGCCGGATGTCGGCCCGGATCTGTGCGCGCTGCCGATCGCGCAGCGACTCGCCTCTGGTGGGTGGCGTCACCGGAAGCAGCCGATCCCGCCGTCGACGTGGATGGTCTGTCCGGTGATGAACGAAGAGTCGCCGCCCAGAAGGAACGCCACCAGCGCGCCCACATCGGTGCGGACGTCGCCGATGCGTTTCATCGGAACGCGCCCAACCGCCTTCGCATAATCGTTGGGCGCGAACTGTTTCCACAGCTTGACACCGTCCGACTCGGCGAACGGGCAGATGACGTTGACCCGGATGTTGTCCCTGCCCCACTCCAGCGCGGCGACCTTCGACAGGCCGCGGATGGCCTCCTTCGCGGCGGCGTAGCCGCCCCACCGGGGCTCGCCGCCGGTGCCCGTGCCCGAACCCAGGTTGACGATCGACCCCCCGCCCGCCTCGACCATCACCGGGTGCACGGCCTGCATGAGCAGAAACGTCGCACGCGGGCCGACGTCGTGCCCGAGCGCGAAATCCTCGGCGGTGATGTCGACGAACGCCTTGGGCTCGTTGGTGGCGATGGCGTTGTTGACCAGGCCGTGGACCGTGCCGAACGCGTCGACCGCGGCCGCCACGATGCGTGCGGCGCTGTCCGGGTCGCGCAGGTCCGCGGTCAGCTTCTCGACACGTCCCATCGACGACAGCTCGGCGGCCGTCGTGCCCAGCAGCTCGTCCTGAATGTCGACCAGCAGCACCGCCGCGCCGCGTTCCAGCAGCGCCGCGGCGACGCCCTTGCCGACGCCTTGGGCGGCGCCGGTGACGATCGCGACGTGGTCACGCATCGAGGCGGGGTGGCTGTAGGTCATTCGGACGGCCCCATGCGAAGCGGCACGCCGCGGTGCATCTCGTAGGTGCTGCGCGCACCCTCGGGCAGCTCGATGAATTCGACGGGGGTGCCGTCCGGGTCCTTGACGAAAAACATTCGAACCCCTCCGATTTCGAATGGCGGCTGGTCGGGTGTGTAGCCGGCCGCGATGACACGGCGGTGCGTGTCATCGAGGTCGCGCACCGACAGGGACACGTTGTGGATTCCGGTGATGCCTCGACGCGGGGGCCGGTGATTCGGGGGATCCGCGCCCAGCGACAGCAGCTCGACCATCAGCCCGCCCAGCAGGCCCCCCACCACCCGGCCCTCCTGCTTGCGGGTGGCGTGCAGGACCGCGTCGAAAGGCTCGCCGGAGACCAGGGTTTCGAACACGACTTCCATGCCCAGCAGGTCCCGGTAGAACGCCATGGCGCGGTCCATGTCGGTCACCCCGACGACGAGGTGACAGAACGAGACGTCGCCCAGGGCGCCGGTCATGACGACGCGAGGCCGGGCGCCGGGCGCCCGGCGAACAGGGGGAGATCGAGGTAGGTCTTGATTCCGGGTTCAGCGGCGCAGACGTCGGGGATGGCGTTGACGCAATGGTTGGCCGTGGCCACCACGCCCGGGTTTTTCACCAGGCCTTCGGCGATTGTTTCCGGCTGCAGACCCTTGAAGGTGAGGCTCACGGTGGGGTCACCGGTGATCTCGACCTCGAAGCGCTCGCCCCGACCGCCGAAATTCCAGGCGGGCTCCAGGTTTTCCTCGCCCATCAACCAGTTCACCGCCGCGGTGATGACGGGCTCGCCGTCCACCAGGGCCTGCCAGCGGAACCGGCGCGCGGCGACCGTCCCCGTGGTGATCGGGAAGGGGGCATAGTCGATGTCGGCTGTCGCCACCGCGACGTCCTGAATGGTCCTGATGTTCGGATCGATGCGGAATCCCATGTGATCGGCGATCATTCGGACCGATTGTTTGAAGCCCGCCTCCAACAGGCTGGCCATGGGCCCCTGCATGGCTTCCTCGGGGGTACCGCCGAAGCCCATGATGTGGCGCACGACGTCCGGGGCGTTGTAGGTGCGGATGTCGGAGAATTCCTCGGCGCGAATGTGGGTGACGGCCGAGGAGAGCGAGGACAGCATGAGTGGGAATCGTTCGGTGATGCCCCCGGGGTGGATCCCCGAGCCGTGCAGGGTCACCCCGGCTTCGGCCGCGGCGTCGGCGACGGCTTGGTGCCGCGCATTGCCCGGGTCGGGGTACACCCAGCCGACGGGGGTGACGACGTTCTTACCGGATCGCAGGATCGCGATCACCTCGTCATCGTTGGGTACCAGGGGGCTGTACACGACACAGTCGGCGTCCAGCGCCAGGATCTCGTCGATGCTCGAGGTCGCGGTGACCCCGAGGTCCTGTGTTCCGAGGATCCGTCCGACGTCCATGCCGTTCTTGCCGGCGCTGTGCACCCAGCACCCGGCCAGCTCCAGCTGCGGATGATTCAGGACGCACTCGATGGCCGCCTTGCCGACGCCCCCGGTCGCCCATTGGATGACGCGGAGCTTGGACGGACCACTCATCAGCTGACCTCCGATTTCCATGCCTTTACAGGCCAACGACCGGAATGGCACAGTATGACCCGCTGACAGTGACTGTCAACATTGGCTTCGGGTAGGAAGGCCTGGCATGAGCGTCCTGGACGGCAAAGTCGCGATCGTCACCGGAACCAGCCGCGGGGTGGGCGTCGGGATCGCGCACGAGCTGCTGCGCGCCGGCGCGACCGTGGTCGGCTGTTCGCGCTCGCCGCTGGACGCCATTCCCGGTATCGAACCCGAGTGGGCCGCCCGGGCCTCCCAACGGGTCTGCGACCAAGGGGACTACCGCGCGATCGACTCCTTCGTCGCCGGCGTCGTCGCCGAGCACGGCCGCATCGACATCCTGGTGAACAACGCCGGCGGCACCGTGCCGGCGCCCCACGTCGAAAGCATTCCCGAACTGGTGCAACGGATTCAGGGGGCGCCCGCCAGCGACGACGAGTACGAGCGCACGGCGCTGTTTCACGCGTTCGCGGTGCAGATGAACCTCATCAGCCCGCTCTGGTTCGCGATCCGCGTCTACCGGCAGATGCGCACGCAGGACGGCGTCGGCTGCATCATCAACATCTCCAGCGGCGCCGGGCATCCCGCCGGCTCACCGACGTTGGTTTCCTACGGCGCGGCCAAAAGCGGGCTGAACCATCTCACCCGCTCGCTGGCGCAGGAGTGGGGGCCCCAGGTGCGGGTCAATTGCATCGCCCTGGGGCCGACGATGACCGAGAACTTCCGGTCGTTCGTGCTGCCGAAGGACGACCCCTCTGGCGCAACGTATTTCGCGGCCGTCCCGCTCCGGCGGGCGGGCGAGCCCGCCGAGGTGGGCAGGGTCTGCGTGTTCCTGGCCGGCGGGGAGGCCGACTTCGTCAACGGCACCACGATCGAACACGACGGCGGGATGCTGCCCGGCGTGCTGTACGACGCGGGCCTGAAGACCATCACCGATCTGCTGTAATCGTCACCATGAGCAGTCCCCTGGAACCCACCGCGGAGCAATTCGCCGCTCTGGCCGCACGCCCGGCTGACGAACCGGTGATCATGGTCAACCTGCTGAAGTTCAAGACCCCCGGCGGCCTGGAGGCCTACCGCCGCTACGGCGTGGCGGTGATACCGCACCTCGAGCACGCGGGCGCTATCGTCCGCTACGCCGGCATCGCACCGACCGTCCTGATCGGTGAGGGTGAAAAGCCTTGGTGGGACGCCATTCTCATCGTCGAGTACCCCACCCCGCAGGCATTCATCGACATGGTGAGCGATCCGGGCTATGCCAAGGCCCACGAGCATCGCATCGAGGCGCTCGAACGTGGCGGCCTGATCGCGACGTCGGCGTGGTCCATGACCCTCGATTGAGCGAGTTCTAGCGGTGGGTCCCCGGCCGGGGTCTAATTGGTGGATGGAATTGATGATGCCCACCGACGCGATCTTTCTGCTGGGGGAATCGCGCGAACACCCCATGCACGTCGGCGGCTTGCAGTTGTTCGAGCTGCCGAGCGGCGCCGGCCGCGGCTTCGTCCGGGAGCTTTACGACCGACTGGTGGCGCAGGATGACTTCCAGCCGACGTTTCGCAAGCATCCGGCGACGTTCGTCGGTGGCATCGCCAACCTGGGCTGGTCCTACGACAAAGACGTGGACGTGGACTACCACGTCCGGCGCTCGGCCGTGCCCTCGCCCGGACGGATCCGGGAACTGCTCGAGCTGACGTCGCGGTGGCACAGCAGCCTGCTGGATCGCCACCGTCCGCTGTGGGAGACGCACATCATCGAGGGCCTCAAGGACGGCCGGTTCGCCATCTACACCAAGATCCACCACGCACTGATCGACGGCGTCTCCGCGCAGAAACTGATGCAGCGCGCGCTGTCGACGGATCCCGAAGACACCGAGATGCGCGCGCCCTGGACCCTGCCCAAGAGCAAGCGCAAGGCCAGCCCGGCCAGCCCCCTGCGTTCGGCGCTGCAGGCAGCGGGATCCGTTGCGGCGCTGGCCCCTTCGTCGATATCGCTGGCGCGGGCGGCGCTGTTCGAGCAGCAGCTGACGCTGCCCTTCGGCGCCCCGCGCACCATGTTGAACGTCAAGATCGGCGGCGCGCGCCGCTGCGCCGCGCAGTCCTGGTCGCTGGACCGCATCAAGGGTGTCAAGAAGGCCGCCGGCGTGACCGTCAACGATGTGGTCCTGGCGATGTGTTCGGGCGCGCTGCGCTACTACCTGCTCGAGCAGAACGCGCTGCCGGACACGCCGCTGATCGCGATGGTCCCGGTGAGCCTGCGCACCGAGGACGAGGCCGACGCGGGCGGCAACCTGGTGGGCGCCATCCTGTGCAACCTCGCCACCGACACCGACGATCCCGCCCAGCGACTGCAGACCATCAGCGATTCCATGCGCAGCAACAAGCAGGTGTTCTCGCAATTGCCCCGGTTCCAGGCGCTGGCGCTGTCCGCGGCCAATACGTCCGCCCTGGCGCTGGCGGCGGTGCCGGGCTGGGTGGCGTCGACGTCGCCGCCGTTCAACATCATCATCTCGAACGTGCCCGGGCCCACCCAGCCGATCTATTACGGGGGCGCCCGGCTCGACGGCAACTACCCTCTGTCGATCGCGCTGGACGGGCAGGCGCTGAACATCACCCTGGCCAACAACGCGGGCAATCTGGACTTCGGACTGGTCGGCTGCCGGCGCAGCGTGCCGCACCTGCAGCGCCTGCTCGCGCACCTGGAGTCGTCGCTCAAGGACCTGGAACGTTCGGTCGGGTCCTGACCGAATGCCGAAGCGCAGTGCCGGTGTGCTGTTGTACCGCGTCCGTGACGGCGTCGTCGAAGTGCTGATCGCGCATCCGGGCGGCCCGTTCTGGGCGCGGAAGGACGACGGGGCCTGGTCGATTCCCAAGGGGGAATACGCGGAGGGGGAGGACCCCTGGGCCGCGGCGCAACGCGAATTTGCCGAGGAGCTCGGGCTTTCGGTACCACCCGGCGCCCGGCTGGATCTCGGTGAGCTGAAACAGTCTGGCGGCAAGGTGGTTTCCGCCTTCGCCGTCGGCGCTGACCTCGACGTCACCGACGCGCGCAGCAACACCTTCGAACTGGAGTGGCCGAAGGGTTCGGGCAGGTTGCGGGAGTATCCGGAAGTCGATCGGGTGGGCTGGTTTTCGGTGGCCCAGGCGCGGATGAAGCTGCTGAAGGGTCAACTCGGATTCCTGGATCGCCTGATGGTGGATCCGGCGTTGGCGGGGCTGGCGGACGGCGCGTAGCGCTCTCCCCCCGGTCCGCCGCCGGGACGGGCAGAATGGCCGCATGACGACCGCCCCTCCCGAGCAGGCCGAATCCCAGGGGCTGCTGCTGCAGCTGCTGGACCCAGCCGTCCGGGTCGACCCGTACCCGCTGTTCGCCCGTTTCCGCGAGCGCGGCGCCTTCCAGCTGGCCGACGGCAACCTGGCCGTCTTGTCGAGCTACCGCGACTGCGACGAGGCGCTGCGGCACCCGTCGTCGAGCAGCGATCGGCTCAAGTCGACGGCCGCCCGCCGCCAAATCGAGGCGCAGACGCGGGAACTGATCAAGGCCGGGGCACGGGTGCCCGCGCCGATCCCGCCGGGTTTTCTGTTCCTCGATCCGCCGGATCACACCCGGTTGCGCAAGCTGGTCAGCAAGGCGTTCGCGCCCAAGGTGGTCAGCGCGCTGCGCCCCGAAATCGCCTCTCTCGTAGACGGATTGCTCGAGCGCATCGCCGAGCGAGGACGGTTCGAGGTGGTGCAGGACTTCGCCTATCCGCTTCCTGTGGCGGTCATTTGCCGCCTGCTCGGCGTTCCGCTCGAGGACGAGCCGCAGTTCGGTCGGGTGTCCGCGCTGCTGGCGCAATCACTCGATCCGTTCGTCGCCTTCACCGGAGCGCCGTCGGACAACCTGAAAGAACGGATGGACGCCGGAATCTGGTTGCGCGCATATCTGCACGGTCTGATCGAGCGGCGACGGTCGCGGCCGGGTGACGACCTGATGTCCGGGCTGATCGCGGTGGAGGAATCCGGCGACCAGCTGACGGAGGAGGAGATCGTCTCCACCTGTGTGCTGCTGCTGGTCGCAGGCCACGAGACCACGGTGAACCTGATCGGCAACGCCATTCTGGCCATGCTGCGCGAACCGGCCCAGTGGGCCGCCCTCGGCGCCGAGCCCGCCCGCGCCGCGGCCGTGATCGAGGAGACGCTGCGCTTCGACCCGCCGGTGCAGATGATCGCCCGGACGGCCGCCGCCGACATGACAATTGGCGGGACGGAAGTTCCCGCGGGCGACATCATGATGCTGTTGACGGCCGCCGCCCAGCGCGATCCGGCCGAGTTCGACCGGCCCGACGTCTTCGACCCCGACCGACCGGCGCTGCGGCACTTGGGGTTTGGCCGGGGAGCCCACTACTGCCTGGGCGCACCGCTGGCCCGACTGGAAGCCGGCGTCGCCCTGTCGGCGATCACGGCCCGCTTCCCGGCCGCGCGGCTGGACGGGGACCCGCACTACAAGACCAACGTCACGCTGCGCGGGTTGTCGCAACTTTGTGTCGCGGTCTAGTTCAGTCGCGTTCCCAGGGTGGGCGCTCGCCCATCTTCGTGTAGTACTTGGCGAGGTGGCTCTTGACCCGGTTGACGTCCGTCTTCGGCAGGTCGATGCCGCCGCGCGCACCATCCATGATGGCGCCCGCCGCCATCACCCCGCGCGGCACCGCCTTGAGGTCGCCACCGATGACATCGGCGATCAACAGCTTGTACGCGGTGAAGTTGCCCTTCTTTTCGCCGTCGAACCAGATGTGGGCGTCGCGGTACTTCTGATTCGGCGCGTCCTCGGCCCCGGCCCACTTGCGGACCCGCTTTTCGGCGGCGTCACCGTCCCACTTGCGGTCGCGATCGGCCAACGGCAGGTCCTGGAAAGCTGTCACGGACATGTACGTTCGCGTGCCCGCCGACGGCGGGTGTTAAACGTGCGGGTCGTGTTCGCATCCCGGTGCGACGGATGGCCGATGATGGAGGTGTTCGCGTCACTACTCGCCGGGGCAAGGTATGCCACAACCGATCGATCGCGCGGCCATCGCCGCCGAACTCGAGCGGGTGCGCGTCGATTTCCGGCACCTGATCGAGCTTGCCGACGACGAGGATTGGACCAAAGCAACAAAGGGCACCAGGTGGAGCAACGAGGAGCTGCTGTTTCATATGGTGTTCGGATACATGGTGGTGCAGCGCCTGCTGTTGCTGGTCCGCGTGTTCGGCCGGCTCCCCGATTCGCTTAGCCGCGGTTACGCACGCCTCCTGAATGCGGTGACGCCCGCGTTCGACAAGATCAACTTCTACGGATCGCGTTTTGCTGCCCGCGTCTACAACCGAAAGCGGATGGCCGCCAAGTTGGACCGGGTGATCGATTCGCTGCAACGTTCGTTACATCGGGCACCGGAGGACGCCCTGCGGCGCGGCATGCACTTTCCCGGCAAATGGGATCCCTACTTTCACGACTACATGACGCTGGCGGACGTATACCGCTACCCCGGTCATCACTATGACCATCATCGGCGGCAGCTGACGCTGACGAAACTGGTCTAGAGCCGGGGCGGCACCGTCCCGAATTTCCGGTAGTAAACGACGTCGAAGAAGCGGTAGCGTCGTTGGTGCAGGCTGGGTGTCGACGGTATTCGTGACGGGAGACAACCATGAAGCGTGGCGTCGTCGGAGGATTGGCCGCCCTGCTGGTGGCCGCCGGGTCGATCACCTCGGCGCCGCCGGCGAGCGCCGGCTGCCTGTACGGGGGGCCCGTTCTGAGCAAGTGCGATGGACCCGTTCAGCCGGACGGCAGCTGGCAACGGTGCGTCGCGGTTACCCGCTTGGTTCCCAACGGCGCCAGCTCGTACCTGGTGCCCGATAAGCGTTGCGATGTAATGGGTCCCGACCAGCGCCCCGCGGATCTGGCCTTCGCCGACCCGCCGAATCACATCGACGGCTAAGCGAACACCTGGTTCCTGGCAATCCAGTCATCGATCACCCCCATGGTGGCGGGCAGCGCCGCGCCCGAAAACACCATGTGGTCGGAAGCGGGTATCTCGACCGACGAACCGCGTTGATACCGGGCCGCGGTCCGGCGCACGACTCCGGCTGGCACGATGCGATCGCACTCGCCCCCTATCACCATCACCGGACCGGTGACCGTCGCGAAATCGACGACGGTGGCCTTGGAACGCTTTGTCACCGCCACGGCCATCTCGCAAAACGCTCGCCCGGATTCGCAAACCAAGCCGTCATATATCTCGCGGGCGACGACGTCGGTCTGGGTGTTGGCGATCCATTGCCGACACCGCTCCAGTGGCGGGGGATATATCGGCTTGGACCAGGGGCGCGCCCGCAACAACGACGGCAGCGACATGCGCACGTTCGTCGGAGTCGTGCCAAGGATTCCCGCAACCGAGGCGGGACATGCCGCCACCAGCCCGGCGTGGCGCGTGCGCGCCGCTACCACCTGCGCCAGTAGGCCGCCCATCGAATGACCGATGAGAAGCGGTGGGGAGTCCAGCGAATTGACGAAGGACACCAAGTCGTCGGTGTAGTCGCGAAGGCTCAGCGACGCGATCTGTTCGGCGCCCTCGTGCAAGGGCAGCTCGTGATGGCGCAGGGTCGGTGTGTGGGCCCGGTAGCCTAATTCTTCGAACGCGGTGCGGGCAGGGGTCAGCTGCTCACCCCTGCTCCACGCGCCGTGGATGAGAACGACGTGCTTCGTGCCGGGCATGAAGCCAAGAATGACAGTCGAACCGCCCGACGGTGGCGCATTGGCGCGACGAGTGAGCCCGCTAGCCCGCTCCCAGGCCGGGCACGATGTCGCCGAGGCTGAAGGTGACCGGCTGTTCGAGCTGTTCGTATGTGCAGGAGCGGGGCTCGCGGTCGGGGCGCCACCGGTTGAACTGCGCGGTATGCCGAAAGCGCCGGCCCTCCATGTGGTCGTAGCGAACCTCGACCACGCGCTCGGGTCGCAGCGGCACGAACGAAAGGTCCTTCCCGGCGTTCCAGCGGGAGAATTCGTTCTTGCGCGGCGTTCGTTCACCCGCTTCGTGGGCGGCCCAATTCCACGGATGCCCGTCGAAATCGGTGACCAGCGGCTGCAATTCGGTGAACAGGCGCCTTCGCTCGGCCATCGGGAAGGCGCCGATCACCCCGACGGAGGCGAGCTGGCCGTCGTCTTGGTAGAGCCCGAGCAGCAGCGAGCCGATCGCGTCGCCGCCTGACTTGTGCACGCGATAACCGGCGACCACGCAGTCGGCGGTGCGCTCGTGCTTGATCTTGAACATGACCCGCTTGTCGGGCTGGTAGGTCACCGTCAGCGGCTTGGCGACGACACCGTCGAGGCCGGCGCCCTCGAATTCGTCGAACCAACGCTGCGCGAGCTCGATGTCGGTGGTGGCCGGCGTGACATGGATCGACGGGCCCGAGCCCGCCAACGCATCGACGAGTGCGGCGCGCCGCTCGGTGAACGGTCGCCGCGTGTAATCGTCGTCCCCCAGGGCGAGTAAGTCGAACGCGATGAACGACGCGGGCGTCGCCTCGGCGAGCATGCGCACCCGCGAATCCGCCGGGTGGATCCGCTGTTGTAGGGCCTCGAAATCCAGGCCGTGGTCGGTGGCGATGACGATCTCCCCGTCGATGACGCAGCGCTGGGGCAGCTCAGCCCGCGCCGCGGCAACCAGCTCGGGGAAATAGCGCGTCATCGGCCGCTCGTTGCGACTGCCCAGCTCCACTTCGTCGCGATCACGGAAACAGATGGACCTGAATCCGTCCCATTTGGGTTCGTACGACGCTTCCGGCGGGATCGACCGCACCGACTTGGCCAGCATTGGCGACACCGGGGGCATGACAGGTAAGTCCATAGCCCGATTGTGCTGGAATCGTTGGTATGGCTGCTGCAGAGGAGCTCGACGTCGACGGTGTTGCGGTGCGCCTGACCAACCCGGACAAGGTCTATTTCCCCAAGTTGGGCGCGAACGGGACCAAGCGACGGCTAGTCGAGTACTACCTCGCGGTCGCGGGCGGTCCGATGCTGGACGCGCTGCGCGACCGGCCGACCCATTTGCAGCGCTTCCCCGACGGCGTCGACGGCGAGGAGATCTACCAGAAGCGGATTCCGCAGCATCATCCCGACTATCTACAGACCTGCCGGGTCACCTTCCCCTCGGGACGCACCGCCGACGCGCTGAAGGTGACGCACCCGTCGGCCATCGTGTGGGCGGCACAGATGGGCACCGTCACGTTGCACCCGTGGCAGGTGCGCTGCCCGGACACCGACCATCCCGACGAATTGCGCATCGATCTGGATCCGCAACCCGGCGTCGGCTTCGAGCAGGCGCGCACGGTCGCGGTGGACGTGTTGCGACCGCTGCTCGACGAGCTCGGCCTGGTGGGGTACGCCAAGACATCGGGCGGCCGCGGCATCCATGTCTTTCTGCGGATCGCGACCGACTGGGATTTCATCGAGGTGCGCCGCGCCGGCATCGCCCTGGCCCGCGAGGTAGAGCGGCGGGCGCCCGAGGCCGTCACCACGTCGTGGTGGAAAGAAGAGCGTGGCGAGCGCATCTTCATCGACTTCAATCAGAACGCCCGGGACCGCACGATGGCGTCGGCCTACTCGGTGCGGCGCACCCCGATCGCGACGGTATCGACGCCGCTGACGTGGGACGAGCTGGCCGGGGCCGAACCGGACGACTACACCATGGCGACGGTTCCCGACCTGGTGAAGGGCCGCGAGGATCCTTGGGCGGCAATGGATGACGTGGCGCAGTCGATCGCGCCGTTGCTGGAGATGGCCCAGGCGGACGAAGAGCGCGGCCTTGGCGACCTGCCCTATCCACCGAACTACCCGAAGATGCCGGGTGAACCCAAACGCGTTCAGCCCAGCCGGGATACGGACCTCAAGGGAGACAAGGCCAAGTGAGATCGTCGCTGTCCGGCCGCCGATGAACCGGCGTTATGGGGCCACAGAAACCGTTGTGGCGCAAGCGTTCTGGGCGGCTCCCTAGCCGAGAGAGCCGTACGCTACTGGCACGTCATGCAACCGCGTTGCAATCGGCAGGCCAAATCGTGAGCCGTACCGAGTAGGACGTGCCAGTAGCGCAACCCCGAAAACCGGAGGCGCTCCTACGGCACGCAGACAGCCGGTGGTAGGCATTCGATGGTGACGGGGAAAGTGCAGCCCGACGCCCCCAAAGCGGTGGCGGCCAGGACTAGTCCGAGGACAACTTTGTACTTCAAACGAGACATGCCCACTCCGTTCGTCGAGAAGAAATGTTTCGCCCGAGGAGCGTTATGTTACGTGAGTGCAATGCGGAATACCATGTGATTCAGCAAAATTGCGCCGGTTTAAGTTATCGCCTTGGCCGTAGCCGGCTGGCTCCGCCGAGCCGCACAGAAGGACGCCCTAAGCGCGATTTGCATTCATCCCGCAATATCTTCCGCGCGCGCGTTGGGCGCGATAGTATGGAACGGCGCACGAACGGACCTGCATTTCTGACAATGCAGGGCGATGCGAAATGTGCTCGGGGGAAACGATATTCGGGCCAGCCGCTTAGAAAGCGGCTGATACTCGCCTCTCCCGATTTTGTCATGGCCATTGCGAGCCCGTCTGCTGGGCGCGTAGCCTTTGCTGAGGAGCAACTCGAACGCGCCGCGGGATCAGCTTGTGCCAGCTCCGAACCGCGATGCGCGAACTGCCAACACCTTGAATGCATTTCGGACCGCCGGGCCATTGTGCACGCGTGATTATCGGGTTCCAAACCTGGTCAACCCGGCCTAGAAAGTAAGCTTCGTTGTCATGTCGGTGGCTCCTCGTGCATGGCTCGCGGCCGCCGTCGTCATGCTGCTGACGGTGGCGGGCGTCGCCACCGCGGCGGCCACTCCCGCTGAGCCGCCCGGCGACGGTCCGGCGGGAAGGCTGATCGGCTGGGACACCTACCGCCGGCTGGACCGGCTACCGTATCTGCGCACCGACACCCAGGCCCTCCAGCTGTCCAGCTTCGATCGCAGCGGCGGTGATTTCGACCTCTCCACGGGAAATCGCAACGGGACCGGGGGGTGCCTGGCGTCCGGCGGCGCCGGCTGTGTCGTCGCGGAGGATCACGGTGCGGGCGAGGTGGATTCGATCTGGTTCACCCGCGACGGCGGCGACGTGACCCGAATCGGGAACATCCGCATCGAATTGGATGGACGGACGGTGATCGACGCCCCCTTGCAGTCCGTGGTCGACGGGGCGCTGGGCGCACCGTTCGAATGGCCGCTGGTGGCCAACGCGGCGCAGTCGCCGGGCGGGGTGTACATCAAGGTTCCGATGCCCTACCGGCTTTCGATGCGGATCAGCGTGGCAGCGCATCTGGAGTACTACCACGTCGACTATCGCCAATTCTCCTCGGCCGAGGGCATCTCCACCTTCTCCCTCGCCGACCCCGCGCTGGACGTCCTAGCCACACTGCGCGCCGCGGGCACCGCTGACCCCAAACCGGCGGCGCCCGCGGCGGTTCACGACGATCGCGCCGTCGAGATTCCCGCCGGGGGCGGGGTGAGTATCGCGGAACCGACCGGCCCGGGCAGCATCTCGGAGCTACGCGTGCGACTGCCCCAACCGGCGGATCAACTCCTCGGCGGCCTGCGGCTGCAGCTGGATTTCGACGGGCGGACCATGGTCGACTCCCCCCTCGGGGAGTTCTTCGGCGCCGGATTGGGCACCGACACCGTGCGGGCGCTGATGTTCGCCGCGATCCCGCAAACCGGCGGACCGTTGTTGTTGTCCGCGTGGTGGCCCATGCCGTTCGCTCATGACGCCCGCATCTCGCTGGTGAACACCACCGGCGAACCCGTGGCGGGCATCGACACCGCGGTGACGTCCACTCCCGACGCCCAGTGGGCGTCCGCGCTGGCGAGCGGGCGGGCGGGTATTTCACCGCCCGCTCGCACGCCGCGCCGACAATGCCGGGCCAGGATTGGCTGTTCGCCGACGAACCGGGCCACGGCAAGTTCGTCGGCGTCAGCCACACCATCCGGGGATCCCGGATCAAGACCGCGTTCAGCGACGGTGCCCCTTACTTTCTCGAAGGCGCCGAGCGGGTGTACACCGACGGCGCCGCGTCGCCCCAGTGGTATGGCACCGGCACCGAAGACCTCTACGAGGGCGGCTGGTATTTCAAGGACGGCACCCGCTTCAGCGACCCGCTCACCGGCCCTGTCTCTTATACACATCT
>NZ_LATC01000056.1:0-33428 GCF_001414075.1 Mycobacterium sp. UM_11
GATGTGTATAAGAGACAGGCTTGGGGAACGACTCGTTGGACGTGCCCTTCAGCGCACCGTCCATCGTGGACTTCCAGATGTCCGACGGCAGACCCGAGCCGTAAACCGGTGAGCCCGAGGCGGTTACGAGCGGCACGTCGCCCTTCGCGGTGCCCACCCACACGGCCGTCGACAACGACGGCGTGTAGCCGACCATCCAGGCGTCCTTGTCCGCGTTCGTGTCCCCCAGCTGCGTGGTGCCCGTTTTGGCCGCCGACGGCCTGCCGCCGGACAAGGCGTGGCCGCGCGAATAGCTGGCGATCGGCTCCATGGCCGCGGTGACGTTGTCGGCGACGGCCTTCGGGATGCGCTGCTCGCCGTTGTTGTCGGACTTGCTCGCGTCGAACAGGACCTGCCCGTCGGAGTTGACGACCTTCTGCACGAAGTGCGGCCGGTGGTAGAGCCCGGAGGCGGCCAGGGTGGCGTACGCCGAGGCCATGTCGATCACCCGGGTCTGGTACTGGCCCAACACCACCCCGTTGTTGGGTGGCCCGCCCTTGCCGTCCTCGGACAGCGTGTGGTCCACGCCGGGGAAGCTGGTCGCGATGCCGGCCTGGTGCGCGGCGTCCGCGACGGCCTGCGGTCCGCCCTTGAGCTTGAGCATCAGCCGGTAGTAGGAGGTGTTCAGCGATTGCTTGAGCGCCTGGGCGATGTTGCACGTGCCGCAACCCTCGCCGTCGACGTTGGTGATCTTGATGCCGTCGACCGTCAGCGGCGAGCTGTCCACCTGGTAACCCAGCCCGATGCCCTGCTCGAGCGCGGCGACCAACGCGAACACCTTGAATGACGAACCGGTTTGCAGGCCGGCCTGGGCGAAGTCGAAACCGTTTGCGTCGGAACCGCCGTAGTAGGCGCGTATCGCCCCGTCGTGCGGGTCGATCGACACCACGGCCGACCGCATGTCGGGGTCTTGCCCGTCAAGGTATTTCGACACCGCCTTCTCGGCGGCCTGCTGGGCCTTCGGATCGATGGTGGTGGTCACCTGCAGGCCCTGCGTGTTCAGGGTCCGCTCGTCGATGTTGAACAGCTCCATCAACTCTTTGGTCACCTGACGCTCGATGAGCCCGTTGGGCCCGGTCGTCTGGTTCTCCGCCCGCGCCTGATCGGGCGGCACGGTTTGCGGGAACTCCTGCGCGGCCCGGTCGCTGGGTGACAGCGCCTTGGTCTCCACCATGCCGTCGAGCACCCAGTTCCAGCGGGCCCGGGCACCCTGCGGATCCACTGCCGGGTCCAGTGAGGACGGCCGCCGAATCAGCGCCGCCAGCAGCGCCCCCTCGGACACGGTGAGCTGCTCGACGGGCTTGTTGAAGTAGGCCTTGGCGGCAGCGGAGATGCCGTAGGCGCCCCGGCCGAAGTAGATGATGTTCAGATAGGCCTGCAGCACATCGTCTTTCGACCACTCCCCCGACATCTTGGTGGCGATGACGAGTTCTTTGGCCTTGCGCATCAGGCCGCTCAGGCCGTGCTGGGCCGAACCCACCAGCGCGTTCTTGACGTACTGCTGGGTGATCGTGGACCCGCCCTGCAGGTCGCCGTCGCCGAACAGGTTGTTGTTCACCGCCCGCGCGAAACCGCTGAAGTCGAAGCCCGGGTTCGAATAGAAATTGCGGTCCTCGGCGGCGATCACCGCCTGCCGCACGTGCACCGGCACCTGGTTGATGTTGACGTCCACCCGATTACCTTCGGGCGGAATGATTTTCGCGATCTCTGATCCGTCGCTGGCCAGGATGGTGGAGACCTGATTGGTGCGCAGATCGCCCGGCTTGGGAATGTCGACGATGAAGTAGGCCATGGCGAACGTGACGATCGGCAACACCACCAGCACCGCCGCCGACAGGTAGGCCGCGCGGCGCACCCACAACCAGTTGATCTGCTGCTTCCAATGGACGTCTCGCCGCCGGGGGCCCAAGCCGTCCGGTCCGCCGGGGCGTCCGCCCGGCCCGGGTGGCGGTGGGGGTGGCCCTCCCGGGGGCCGGCCTCCGGCACTCGTCCGGCCGCGCCGCGGCGACGTCCGGCTGTCCAGCGCGGCCTTGACCTCCTCGAGCGCGTCGCGCTGCAGGGGCGCCGACGGCGGGCCCTCCAGCGCCGCTTTGACTTCGTCGATGCTCGGATCGGGCCGCCGGGGCGACCGGTCGTCGACGACCGGCGGGAGGATGGTGGTCATCCGGTCGTCGGGGGGAACTCTCCGGCGTTGGCCGGGCGGCGGCGGGATGTCACGCGGGCGCTCGCCGCTTCCATGTTTGCCCACACGCTCAGTCGCCGGCCCATCCGCGTCACTGGACGACTGGTTGTGGGGTCCGTCGTTACTCAATGGCCGTGCGCGCGCCGTTTCGCGCCGTCCGGGTGCCCTTCGGCGGGCGCGCCGCCCCGAGCACATAGGACCTGACGAGATGGTTCCAGCTGCAGGTCCGGCATACCTCCACCACGTGGACGGCGAACTCGTCGAAGCGGGTTGCCAGCAAGACCAACTCTTCGGCCGTGCGGGCCGAGCCCGACACCGGACCCAGGTGTTCGCCGAACACCCACGACACCAGCGTCAGCTGCTCCTTGCGGCAGATCGGGCACATGACCTGGCTCGGTTTCCCGTGAAACTTGGCGGCCCGCAGCAGATAAGGGTTCGCGTCGCACACCTCGGAGACCCCGGTGCGGCCCGAGTACACCTCGGCCAGCAGTGCTCGCCGCCGGAGCGCGTAGTCCACCACTTGTCGCTGCAGTCGCACGCCCACCAGAGTACGTCGCCATCTCGAGCACCGATACGCAACCAAAACTGTGGCGGCCCGACCGAGGTCATCGGCCGGTGCGTTCCGCGCGGATGGGGGCCGGACTCTACGATCATCCCCGTGGCGAAATGGCTCGGGACATCGCTCGGCGCTGGGGTGGCGGCGAGCACCCGCGCCAAGGACATCAACCGGCAGGACGCCTGCAAGATTCTCGACACCGCGCTCAACGACGGCGAGCTGTCCATGGAGGAGCACCGCGAGCGGGTGAGTGCCGCCACCAAGGCGATCACGCTCGGCGACTTGCAGGACCTCGTCAGCGACCTGCAGGCCGACAGCAGCGCGCTGCCGACGGCCACCGTCAAGGCCGGGCCGGTGCCGCCGACGTTTCGCGGTTGGGGGGTGCTCGCCGCCGCGTTCGTCGTGTCGGTGCTGCTGGGCGTCGGCATCGGCTGGGGCATGTACGGCAACACCAAATCGCCGCTGGACTTCACCACCGACCCGGGGGCCAAGCCCGACGGAGTGGCCCCGGTCGTGCTGACCCCGCCCACCCAACTGCATTCGGTCGGCGGGTTGACCGGTCTGATCCAGCAAACCCGCAAACGGTTCGGCGACGTCGTGGGGTATCGGCTGGTGATCTACCCGACGTACGCGGTCCTGGACCGGCCGGATCCCTCCGACGATCGCCGGGTGCTGGCCTACACCTATCGCGGCGGGTGGGGCGACCCGACCAGCTCGGCGAAGAGCTCGGCGGACGGTCCGGTCCCGGTCGACCTGAGCAAGTTCGACGTCACGGCGACGGTGGGCATCATGCGCGGCGCGCCCCAGACCCTCCGCATGAAGCCCTCGGACATCAAGACCGAGTACCTGAACATCGAACCGGCGGCGGACCCGACCACCCCGGGAGCGCTGTCGCTGTCGCTGTACGTTTCCAGCGACTACGGTGGTGGCTACATCGTCTTCGCAGGTGACGGCACCGTCAAGCAGCTGAATCTGCCGTCTTAGGCCGCCGGCTCCCGGCGTGCGGCCATTCGCGGGCCGCCGGACTAATAGCTAACGAACAACCGGTGGTGTTGTGGCGAATATATCGAGACGATACGATGACGCGAGGCGTCGGACCGTCGTAACCAATCGTGCAAAGGGGGTGATTCGGTGCTCGAGCTCGCCATCCTGGGGCTTCTGATCGAATCGCCGATGCACGGCTACGAGTTGCGCAAACGGCTGACGGGTCTCCTCGGTGCGTTCCGCGCGTTCTCGTACGGTTCGCTGTATCCGGCCCTCCGGCGGATGCAGGCCGAGGGGCTGATCGCCGAGGACGCCGCCCCGGCCGGCACGCCGGTTCGACGGGCGCGGCGCGTCTACCAGCTAACCGACGAGGGCCGTCGGCGCTTCGGTGAGCTGGTGGCCGACACCGGCCCGCACAACTACACCGACGACGGTTTCGGGGTGCACCTGGCGTTCTTCAACCGGACTCCGGCGGAGGCGCGCATGCGCATCCTGGAAGGCCGCCGGCGTCAGGTCGAGGAGCGGCGGGAAGGCTTGCGCGAAGCCGTGGCGCGGGCCAGTAACTCGTTCGACCGCTACACCCGCCAACTTCACCAACTGGGGCTCGAGTCCAGCGAGCGCGAAGTGAAGTGGCTCAACGAGCTCATTGCTGCGGAGCGGGCAATGCCCGGCCTCTCCGAGCAGACGTAAAACCCTGCACGACATTCATCAGCTGCGACACAGAGTTATGGAGTTAGGAGAACGCCCTATGAGTGACCAGAACGCGCCAATCGCGTCGACGGAGGTACGAGTCGCCATTGTCGGCGTCGGTAACTGCGCGTCTTCGCTGGTACAGGGCGTCGAGTACTACCAGAACGCCGACGAGAACAGCACCGTGCCCGGCCTGATGCATGTCAAGTTCGGCCAGTACCACGTGCGCGACGTCAAGTTCGTCGCCGCCTTCGACGTGGACGCCAAGAAGGTCGGCTTCGACCTCTCGGACGCGATCTTCGCCTCGGAGAACAACACGATCAAGATCGCCGACGTGCCGCCCACCAACGTGGTGGTCCAGCGCGGCCCGACGTTGGACGGCATCGGTAAGTACTACGCCGACACCATCGAGCTGTCGGACGTCGAGCCGGTTGACGTGGTCAAGGCGCTCAAGGACGCCGAGGTCGACGTGCTGGTGTCCTACCTGCCCGTGGGCTCGGAAGAGGCCGACAAGTTCTACGCGCAGTGCGCCATCGACGCCGGGGTGGCGTTCGTCAACGCGCTGCCGGTGTTCATCGCCTCGGACCCCGTGTGGGCCAAGAAGTTCGCCGACGCCGGCGTGCCGATCGTGGGTGACGACATCAAGAGCCAGGTCGGCGCCACCATCACCCACCGCGTGATGGCCAAGCTGTTCGAGGACCGCGGCGTGCAGCTGGACCGCACCATGCAGCTCAACGTCGGTGGCAACATGGACTTCCTCAACATGCTCGAGCGCGAGCGGCTGGAGTCCAAGAAGATCTCCAAGACGCAGGCCGTCACCTCCAACCTGCAGCGCGAGTTCAAGACCAAGGACGTGCACATCGGCCCGTCCGACCACGTCGGCTGGCTCGACGACCGCAAGTGGGCCTACGTCCGGCTGGAAGGCCGCGCCTTCGGTGACGTGCCGCTGAACCTGGAGTACAAGCTCGAGGTGTGGGACTCGCCCAACTCGGCGGGCGTGATCATCGACGCGGTGCGGGCGGCCAAGATCGCCAAGGACCGCGGCATCGGCGGCCCGGTGATCCCGGCGTCGGCGTACCTGATGAAGAGCCCGCCGCAGCAGCTGCCCGACGACGTCGCGCGCACCCAGCTCGAAGAGTTCATCATCGAGGGCTGACCGCTTTTTCAACTTCGTGCGGTGAGGTCGCTTCGGTGACCTCACCGCACGATTCGTTTCGGTGGCGGGCTTGTTTGCCACGCCAACGTGACGCTCGGCGACCGCCGCCACACCAGCGTGACGCCCGGTGCTGCGGCCGCTCGCGGCCGTTTCGGCGACACAGCGCTGTGCGGGTGCTTAGCATCATCTCTCGATGACCGTTCAACCCGCCGCTTTCCTGCGCACGACGCTTCCGCTGGATCTGTCCCGGCTCGAGAAGTTGGACGGCGGCCGGTACCACTCGATCTGGCTGCCCGACCACATGGTCAGCTTCTGGCCCGACTCGATCTGGACGCCCGAATTCACCGACCTGGCGACCGCATCCCCGTCGCCGCACCGCCACCTCGACGGCCTGGCGGTGGCCGCCGCTGCCGCGGTCCTCACCGAGCACGTTCCGATTGTGAGCGCCGTCGTCGACACCGTTCGCCGCCACCCCAGCATGCTCGCCCAGACGGCGCTGACCATAGATCACCTCGCCAAGGGCCGGTTCGTCCTGGGCTTGGGCAGCGGCGAGAGCGAGAACACCCTGCCCTACGGCTTCGACTTCTCCACACCGGTCAGCCGTTTCGAGGAAGCCCTGGCGGTCATCCGGCTGCTCTGGGAGAGCGACGGCCCGGTCGATTTCGACGGGCGCTTCTACACGCTGCGGCACGCCCGGCTGGACACCGAACCCTACGAAGGCCAACCGCCGCAGATCTGGATCGGCGCCAGCGGTCCGCGCATGCTGGACATCGCGGGCCGGCACGCCGACGGGTGGTGGCCGGCCGGCGCGTGGACACCCGAGCACTACGCCGAAATGCTCGCAGCGGTAAGGGGATCCGCGGAACGCGCCGGCCGCGACCCGATGGCGATCACCCCGTGCTTCATCCAGGTGTGCGTGCTCGGCCAGGACTCCGACGCCCTCGCCGACATCCTGCAAGCGCCCCTGGTCAAGGCGTTCCTGTTGCAGGTGTCGGCGGAGACGTTGCGCGGCTTCGGGTTTGAGCACCCGATGGGCGAAAGCTGGCGAGGATTCCAGGACATCGACCCGGCGGTGCTCACGCGGGAGCGCATCCTCGCGTTCCTCGACAAAGCCACGCCGGACATGGTGCTGGCCGCCGTGCCGCACGGGACGCCGACGGAGGTCGCCAAGATCGTGAAGACCTACGTCGACGCGGGACTGCGCGTGCCGAAGATCCTGGACTACGGCGCCATGGCCGGCCTGAAATACGCCGAGGCTTCGGCGGCCAATGTCCGCGCCGCCGAAGACGAACTGATGCGGCTGTGCGGGGGCGCCTCGTGACCACCCCCCTGGACGCTGCCCAGCTGCTCGCCGCCGCGGAGGCCGAGACCGGATTGCGTGACTACGGCGATCCCACGTTGCCGCAACGCTTTACGGTCGCCGTCGAGCACCTGAACGGCCTCGGTATGAACGACGATGGCAACCGACAGGCCGCGCAGGTATGTCATTGGCTGCTGACATCCCGCCTGGAATTCATCGAAGACCGCAACCGCTACCCGATCGCCGACGAGGTGATCGAGGGGCCGATGTTCGTCACGGGCGAACCGCGTTCGGGGACAACGCTGATGCACGCGCTGATGTCCGTGGACCCGGGGGCGCGGGCGCTGCGCTTCTGGGAGGTGATGTATCCCTCGCCGCCGCCCGGTCTGGCCGGCCCGAACGACGACCGCCGGCAACGGGCCGACGCGGACTGGCGCGAGATCAACGCCAAGCTGCCCAAGTGGCTGCGCAGCCACCCCTACAACGACATGCTCGGCGACGGGCTGCCCGAAGACGAGCGCACCTGGGCGTTCGACTTCCGGGTGATGACACCCACCGCCTGGTGGCGTGTGCCGATGCAGTCGCTGGTGGGCGGCCTCGCCACGGACCCGGCGGCGCAATACCGGCTGCACAAGGCCATGCTGCAGCAGCTGCAATATCGCCGACCGCGAAAGTACTGGGTGCTCAAGGGCTTTCACGGATTCCGGCTCAAGGAATTGTTCGACACCTACCCCGACGCGCGGATGGTGTGGCTGCACCGCGACCCGGTGCAGGTCGCCGCGTCGCGCACCATGATGATGGCCGACATCGCCGACGGCATGGTCGGATCGGTTGACCTGCGCGCCCTGACGAAGATGCATTTGGAGCTGACGCGCGCCGGCGTCGCCAACACGATGAGTAACCCCTTCGTCGACGATCCGCGCATCCTGCACGTCCGCTATGCCGACTTCGTCGCCGACCACATCGGCACGATTCGGCGCTATTACGCCTTCTGCGGTCGCGAGTTGACCTCCGACGCCGAATCGGCAATGCGCGCCTACCTGGCCGACAACCGCGGCGACCGCTACGGAAAATTCCGCTACTCCACCCAACTGCTGACCGACATCGGCGAAGACCTCAAGGCGCTGCACGCGGAATTCCGGCCATTCCGAGAACGATTCGGCGTTGCCATCGAGAACCGGTCCTGACATGGTGGGCACGCACAAGCGCCTGTCGGTGCACAACGTCACCTTCTACGGTGACTCGCTCGCCGAACTAGAAGCGTATTGGGCGGCCCTCGGCGTCTCCCGGCTGAGCGTGCTGGACAGCCAGTTGCTCGATCCCCGCTTTGCACTGTCGTTGCAGGGCAACGGATACGCCGTGGAAGCTGTCTATCACCTGTTCGCCGAGGGCAAGCTGGCCGGCGATCCGGATGCCGCCCGCGCGGGCCTGTCAACCGTGATCGACGCCGCCGCGGCCGTCGGCGCCCGCACCGTGTACTTGCTCACCGGCGGGCGCGGTGACCTCACCTGGGACCGGGCCGCCGAACGATTCTGCGAAATGGTCGCCCCCTGCGTGGAGCACGCCAAGACCGCGGGGGTGGCGCTGGCCATCGAGAATGCTTCCAGCCTGTACGCCGACATCCACATTGCCCATACGCTCCGGGACACGGTCACGCTGGCGGAGATGGGCGGCCTGAGCGTTTGCCTCGATTTGTTTCACTGTTGGGCCGAAGGCGATTTCGAGACGATGGTGCAGCGGGCGTTGCCCCGAACGTCGCTCATCCAATTGAGCGACTACGTGCTGGGCGATCGGGCGCTGCCGGGCCGGGCGGTTCCCGGTGACGGCGTGATTCCGATCGAACGGTTCGTGACCCAGGCGCTCGCCGGCGACTACGCACACGGGTTCGACCTGGAACTCATCGGTCCCCGCATCGACGGTGAGGGTCACCTGGAAGCCGCCCGGCGCGCATGTGATGTAGTCAGCGCGATGCTCGACAGACTGGGTGCGTGACCATGGCCTTCGGCGACGGTCCGGACGACGCGGAGCTGCAGTCGGCCTGGGCCGAATTCTGTGCGCGACTGCGGCAGGCGGGCGAGCAGGTCTTCAAGCAGGCCAACCCGCCGTCCGGCGTGCATCGAGTCGACGCGTACCGGTTCCTCACCCAAAACCTGGGCCAGGCCTTCGATTTGGCGCTCGAAACGCGCGACACCCGCTACCCGGCCCTGCACACCTTCTGCGGCCCCACCCGCAAGCTCGGCGGTGATTGCGCCGACTTCACCTATCAGCAGGCATGGATCGACGGGCAGTCGACCTACCGGCTCACCGGCACCCGCGGCACCGCGCGGTTCTTCAACGTCACGGTCCAGGGGTCACGCAGGCCCGGCCCGGGGGTGCTGCACGAACCCTTCGGGGACACACCGGAAGCCAACCTGCTCGGCCATCAACTCCGCATCGACGACACCGGTGAATTCGAGCTCTACATCGGCGGCCCCGAGCGCGGGCCGAACTGGCTGCCCACCACCGGCCGGTCGCGCAAGCTGTTCATCCGTCAGGGGTTCGACCGCTGGGACGAGCTGCCGGCACAGCTGCGCATCGAGCGAATCGACATGGACTCCCCCAAGCCGTTGCCCTCTGCCGAGCAGATGGTCGAGGCGATGCGCTGGGCCGGCGATTTCATCACCGGCCTGATGGCCGACTGGCCCGAGTTTCCGTTCACCTACGGCGGCGTCGACGCCGAGCACCCCAACGCCTTCCCGCGCGTCGACGCGACCGACGCCGACAACAAGCGCGGCCGGGCCGCGGCCAACATGTACTGGGAACTCGCCGACGACGAGGCGCTGATCGTCGAATTCGACGACCACGCCGGGCTGTGGATGCTCACCAACATGGGCGTCTTCTTCAACAGCATGGACTATCTGTACCGGCCGGTCAGCTACACGCCGAGCCGCACGAACACCGACGCCGACGGCCGCGTGCGGCTGGTCATGGCGCACCGTGATCCCGGCGTGCACAACTGGCTGGACACCCAGGGCTTTCGGTGCGGCAACCTGACCTACCGGCACATGCTCGAGGGCGAACCCGCCGTGCTGAACACCCGCGTCGTCAAGCATGACGACGTCCTCACCGCGCTGCCCGCGGATACCAGGCTGGTGAGTTCGGCCGAGCGCGCGGCGGCGATGTGGGAGCGGTTCCACGGCATCCGCCGTCGTTACCCCCTCTAGACGGCGCGGCTAGATTCATGGTCGTGACCGAAATCTCCGAAGACGAACTGGACGGGCTCTCGGAATTCTCGCTGCTGTCCGAGAACGCCGAGCAAGCCGGCGTCACCGGTCCGCTGCCCGCCGTGCAACGCGTCGAGGCGGGCGCGGATGCGAGCAAGATCAGCGCGCTGCGCTGGGGCTCCGCTCCCCCGCGGATCGTCTTCCTGCACGGCGGTGGGCAGAATGCGCACACCTGGGACACCGTCGTCGTCGGGCTCGGACAGCCCGCACTGGCGGTGGACCTGCCCGGGCACGGCCATTCGGCATGGCGCGAGGACGGTGACTACTCGCCTCAGCTGAACGCCGACGCGCTGCTGCCGGCCCTACGCGAGCACGCGCCCAGCCCCGATCTGGTGGTGGGCATGTCGCTGGGCGGGTTGACGGCGATCCGGCTCGCCGCCGTGGCGCCCGAACTGGTGAACGAACTCGTCCTGATCGACGTCACCCCGTCGGCGCTGCAACGGCACTCGGAGATGACGAAGGAGCAGCAGGGCACGGTGGCATTGATGCACGGGGAACGCGAATTCCCCAGCTTCCAGGCGATGCTCGACCTGACGATCGCCGCCGCGCCGCACCGGGAGGTGAAGGCGCTGCGCCGCGGTGTCTTTCACAACTCGCGCCGGCTGGACAACGGAAACTGGACCTGGCGCTACGACGCCATCCGCCAGTTCCCCGACTTCGACGTCCTGTGGGAGGACGTGGACCGGCTGTCGGCACCCATCACCCTCATCCGCGGCGGCAACTCGGGATTCGTCAGCGACGACGACGCGGCCGAATTAAGCCGCCGCACAAAGCATTTCCGCACGGCACACGTCGTCGAGAACTCCGGGCACTCCGTGCAAAGCGACCAGCCCCTGGCCCTGATCGACCTGCTGCGCGGAGTGCTCGACGGGCGGTGATCCTACGGTGGTCGTATGACCCGCGAGGACACGCGCGGATCGGCAACGCCGTCGGCCTGTCCCGCAAGCGCGGTCGCGCTGCTGCGGGCGATGCGCGAGCGCGAATGTGCGGCTGGCCGCACACTAGGCACCGAACGTGCGGCTGGCCGCACACTCGGCGGGAGGCGGCGGGGGCGAGACGAGGCGTTGTGCCCGTGGCGCGACGGCCGGTGAGACCATTTATCCGTCAAACACCGGAAAATACGAGCCCACTCGTGAGAAACTTCTCGCGCTAGATGGCCGCACCGGGTTTGAAAAGAGACTCAAGAACGAATGCCAAAGAAATACGGGGTCAAAGAAAAAGACCTGGTTGTTGCGCACATCCTTCACCTCTTGCTGACGGGGAAGCTGCGCACCGGCGACCGCGTCGACCGCAATGAAATCGCACTGGGGCTCGGGGTGAGCCGCGTTCCGATTCAAGAGGCGTTGGTGCAACTCGAACACGACGGCATTGTGTCGACCCGCTATCACCGCGGCGCATTCGTCGAGCGGTTCAACGAAGCCACCGTGCTCGAGCATCACGAGCTCGACGGCCTGCTCAACGGCATCGCGTCCGCGCGTGCGGCAACCAATCCCACCCCGCGCATCCTCGGGCAACTGGACGCCCTGATGCGAACGATGCGCGCGGCGAAGGATTCCCGCGCCTTCTGCGACGTCGCGGCGGAATACCGGCGCACCATCAACGACGAATACGCCGGGCCGCGGTTGCACGCCACGATCCGCGCGTCGCAGAACCTCATCCCCCGGGTGTTCTGGCTTACCTACCAGGGCGGCCGCGAGGAAATGCTGCCGTTCTACGAGGACGAGACCGCCGCGATCAATCGGCGCGATCCCGAGGCCGCCCGGGCCGCGTGCGTCGGCCGCTCCTACTTGGCGGCCCAGACGATGCTGGCCGAACTGTCCCGGCGCAGGGTGTTCACCCCGCCCGACGACGTCTCCCCCGTCGTTCCCCCACCCCTCGAACTGGTCGCCGACGCCGACCCCGTCGGCGTCGAGGCCTCGCTGGCGATCTAGGGCGCACGCTCACCCGACGAAGCCATCCGCCGGTCGTTACGGTGGCAGTGATGAATGCGCGCGTGGATCGGCACCATCGGCGCCGCGGAAAGTTCTTCGGACTCGCCGCGACCATCGTGCTGGTGTGCGGCACGGCATTAGGCGGGCTGGCCGCGCCCGCGACGGCCGACTGGAATCAATGCGCCCCGGCCGGCTTGGACAGCGCGCGCGTCCTGCCCAGGGATCTGACCGCGAGCCAGCCCACGCCGGAGGAAGACGACGACACCACACCGTCGGTCGAACCGCTCAGCTCGGTGGACGTCGGCGCGCTGGGCCTCGGCACACCGGGGGTGCTGACGGTGGGCACGCTGTCGGACGCCCCGCCCAACATCTGCATCAATTCCACCGGCGAGTTCACCGGCTTCGACAACTTGCTGCTGCGCGCGATCGCCGACAAGCTGCACCTGCAACTGCGCTTCGTCAGCACCGACTTTTCCGCGCTCCTGGCGCAAGTGGCATCCCGGCGCTTCGACGTCGGCTCGGCGTCGGTCAAGGCCACCGACCAGCGTCGACGCACCGTCGCGTTCACCAACGGCTACGACTTCGGCTTCTACTCGCTGGTGGTGCCGCCCGGCTCGCCGATCCACAACTTCACCGATCTCGCCGCCGGCCAGCGCATCGGCGTGGTCCAGGGCACCGTCGAGGAGTCCTACGTCGTCGACACCTTGCACCTGCAGCCGGTCAAATACCCCGGCTTCGCCACCCTGTACGCCAGCCTGAAGACCCGCCAGATCGACGCATGGGTGGCACCCGGAACCCTCGCCGCGAGCCTGATCCGGCCGGGCGACCCGGCGGTGACCGTCGCAAACACTTTCAGCCCAGGCAATTTCGTGGCATACGCGGTCGCCAAGGAAAACCAGCCGCTGACCGACGCGCTCAACGCCGGGCTGGACGCGGTGATCGCCGACGGCACTTGGTCCAAGCTGTACTGCGATTGGGTGCCGCGCACGCTGCCGCCCGGGTGGAAGCCCGGGTCGAAGGCCGCGCCCGCCCCGAACCTGCCCGATTTCGCGGCGATCGCCGCCGCGCAGCACCGCACCTCGGCCCCGGCCGCGCCGAAATCCACGCTGGCGCAGTTGCGGGATTCGTTCTTCGACTGGGACATGTATCGGCGGGCCATCCCCCTGCTGCTGACGACGGGGCTGCCGAACACGTTGATTCTGACCAACTGCGCCATCGTGATCGGCCTGGCGCTGGGAATGGTGCTGGCCATGGCGGGCATCTCGAACCGGCGCTGGCTGCGCTGGCCGGCGCGGGTCTACACCGACATCTTCCGCGGCCTTCCCGAAGTGGTGATCATCCTGCTCATCGGGATGGGCGTCGGCCCGTTGGTCGGCGGGCTGACGAACAAGAATCCCTACCCGTTGGGAATCGCCGCGTTGGGGTTGATGGCGGCCGCCTACATCGGCGAAATCCTGCGCTCCGGAATACAAAGCGTCGACCCCGGACAGTTGGAGGCCTCGCGCGCGCTGGGATTCAGCTACTCGACCGCGATGCGCCTGGTGGTGGTGCCGCAGGGAATACGGCGCGTGCTGCCGGCACTGGTCAATCAATTCATCGGGTTGTTGAAGGCCTCCGCGTTGGTGTACTTCCTGGGCCTGATCGCCGATCAGCGGGAGCTTTTTCAGGTGGGCCGGGATTTGAATGCCCAGACCGGAAGCCTGTCGCCGTTGGTGGCCGCGGGTCTCTTCTACCTGATATTGACCATTCCGTTGACCCACCTGGTGAACTACATCGACGCGCGGCTGCGCCGTGGCCGGCGCGCCCCCGATCCGGACGAGGGCCCTGACATGCTCGCGACGACGTTCGGCCAGGAGATCACGTGATTCCCGCTGCCGCGAGCCGTGCGCCAGTATCGCTGGCCGCCAAGGACATTCACCAAACGCTTGGCGGCAACCGGGTGCTGCGCGGCGTCGATTTCGAGGCACCGGCCGGCACCACCGTCGCCGTGATCGGGCCGTCCGGCTCGGGCAAGTCGACGCTGCTGCGCACCTTGAACCGGTTGCACGAACCCGACAGCGGCGACATCCTGCTGGACGGCCGATCGGTGTTGCGCGACGATCCCAACGAACTGCGGCAGCGCATCGGCATGGTGTTTCAGCACTTCAACCTCTTCCCGCATTTGAGCGTTCTGAAGAACGTCGCGATGGCGCCGCGCAAGTTACGGCGCCTGCCCGCCGACGAAGCCCGCGACCTGGCGCTGGCCCAGTTGGAGCGAGTTGGGTTGAAGCACAAGGCCGATGCCCGGCCCGGCATGTTGTCCGGCGGCCAACAGCAACGGGTCGCGATCGCCCGCGCATTGGCCATGGCCCCGCAAGTGATGTTCTTCGACGAGGCGACATCGGCGCTCGATCCCGAAATGGTGAAGGGAATTTTGCAACTCATCGCCGATCTTGGCGCCGACGGTATGACGATGATCGTTGTCACCCACGAAATGGGCTTTGCCCGCTCGGCATCAGACACCGTGGTGTTCATGGATCGCGGCAAGGTCGTGGAATCCGGTCCGCCGGAGCAGATTTTCGAGACCGCACGAACGGACCGTCTGCAGCGTTTCTTGTCGCAAGTACTTTGACGCGTCCCGTTGCGACTAATTAGTCGGCATAGCTACCTTGTAAGCGCCTGATATCGGGTTAGACTCCCCGTTTATGGCGGACAGCGAATCCACCGTGGCCGACGTGACCGAGCTTGCGGAAGGTTTGCACCGTGCGTTGTCCAAATTGTTTTCGATTCTGCGTCGCGGAGACCCGAGCGGGGCCGCCGCCGGGGACCTGACGTTGGCGCAGCTGTCGATCCTCGTCACGTTGCTGGATCAGGGGCCGATCCGGATGACCGACCTGGCGGCCCACGAACGGGTGCGCACGCCCACCACCACGGTGGCGATCCGCCGGCTGGAGAAGCTCGGCCTGGTCAAACGCTCGCGTGACCCGTCCGACCTGCGGGCGGTGCTGGTCGACATCACCCCGCGCGGGCGCGCCGTGCACGGCGAGTCGCTGGCCAACCGGCGCGCCTCCCTGGCCGCGATGCTCAGTCAGCTGCCCGAGGCCGACCTCGGCACGCTCATGCAAGCGCTGGCGCCGCTCGAGCGGCTGGCCTCCGGCGAACCGACGTCCGGACCCGCGTGCCCGCCGGACGCACGCAAAGAGGCATGAAAGTACCTGTTGCACAACGACTTTAGCGTTGCCGTTAGACTACTGGCATGCCCACTGCACTCATCACCGGCGCCGGCGGCGGTATCGGTTCCGCGATCGCCACGGCGCTGGCCCCCACCCACACCCTGCTGCTGGCCGGCCGGCCCTCCGACCGGCTCGATGCCGTCGCGGAGCGGCTCGGCTCGACGACGTTCCCGCTGGACCTGACCGACTCCGCTGACATCGAGGCCGCCTGCGAGATCGTCGACGAACTCGATGTGCTGGTGCACAACGCCGGGGTGTCCATCCCCGGCCATGTCGCCGACACCGACGTCGACCAGTGGCGCGCCACTTTTGCCGTGAATGTGCTTGGGCCGGTGGAACTTACGCTCGCACTGCTACCCGCGCTGCGACAGGCCCGCGGCCAGGTGGTCTTCATCAACTCCGGCGCCGGCCGCAACGTCTCGCCCGGCATGGCCTCCTATTCGGCCAGCAAGTTCGCGCTGCGCGCCTTCGCCGATTCGCTGCGCGCCGACGAGCCACAGCTGCGGGTGACGACCGTGTACCCCGGTCGCACCGACAGCGAGATGCAGCGCGAACTCGTCGCGTTCGAGGGCGGCACCTACGACCCCGCCAAGTTCCTCAAACCCGAAACCGTCGCGGCCACAGTCGCCAATGTGGTGGCCACGCCCGCCGACGGCCACGTCCACGAGGTGGTGCTGCGGCCCACTGGCCGTTGACCGGTCGGCGGCTAGACGACCAGGTTGACCAGGCGGCCCGGGACCACGATCACCTTGCGCGGGTTGGCGCCGGCCAGGAAGGCCTGCACCTTCTCGTCCGATAAGGCCGCGGCCTTCAGGGTGTCCTGGTCGGCGTCGGCGGCCACCACCACCCGCCCGCGCACCTTGCCGTTCACCTGCACCGGGTATTCGACGCTCTCGTCTACCAGGTAAGCCGGATCGGCTTGCGGGAAGGGACCATGCGCCAGGGACGTGGTATGGCCCAGCCGCAGCCATAGCTCCTCGGCCATGTGCGGTGCCAGGGGCGCCAGCATCAGCACCAGCGGCTCGACCGCCGCCCGCGGCACCGCGTCGCGATGCTCCTTGGTGAGGTGGTTGGTGTACTCGATCAGCTTGGCCGCCGCAGTGTTATTCCGCAGTGCCGCATAGTCTTCCGAGACACCGGCGATGGTGCGGTGCAGCGCTCGCAGGGTGTTGGCGTCCAGCTCGTTTCCGCCGGCCGCATCGAGCACCCGCGTCTGTCCGGTCTGCTCGTCGATCACCAGCCGCCACACCCGTTGCAAGAAGCGGTGCGCCCCGACGACGTCCTTGGTGGCCCACGGCCGGGAGGCCTCCAGCGGGCCCATCGACATTTCGTAGACGCGTAGCGTGTCCGCGCCGTACTCGTCGCAAATCTCGTCCGGCGAGATCGAATTCTTCAGGCTCTTACCGATTTTCCCGAATTCCTGAAAAACCTCGACCTCCCCGCCGGGGCCCGGATAGAAGAACCGGCCGCCGCGCTCGATGACCTCCTCGGCGGGGACGTAGGAGCCGCGCGAGTCGGTGTAGGCGAAGGCCTGGATGTAACCCTGGTTGACCAAGCGGCGGTACGGCTCCCGGGAGGTGACGTGGCCCAGGTCGTAGAGGACCTTGTGCCAGAACCGCGCGTACAACAGGTGCAGCACCGCGTGTTCGGCGCCGCCGACGTACAGGTCGACGCCGCCGGGATCCTGCGGGCCGTGCTCGGCGGGCCGCGGGCCCATCCAGTACGCTTCGTTCTCCTTGGCGCACAACCGTTCCGAGTTGTGCGGGTCGGTGTACCGCAGTTCGTACCAGGAGCTGCCGGCCCACTGCGGCATCACATTGGTGTCGCGGGTGTAGGGCTGCAAGCCGTCGCCCAGGTCCAGTTCGACGTGCACCCAGTCGGTCGCCTTCGCCAGGGGCGGCGACGGCTCGGTGTCGGCGTCGTCGGGGTCGAACAGCACCGGCGAATAGTCGGGCACGTCCGGCAACTCGACGGGCAGGGCGGCCTCGTCGAGCGCGTGCGGGCGTCCGTCGGCGTCGTAGACGATCGGGAACGGCTCACCCCAGTAGCGCTGGCGGGCGAACAGCCAGTCCCGCAGCTTGAACTCGATCCGGGCCCAGCCGCGGCCCTCCGCCTCCAGGCGCGCCGTGATGGCCTGCTTGGCTGTCGGCACGTCCATCCCGTCCAGGTAACCGGAATTGACCAGTACACCGTCGCCCGGGTACGCGGCCTCCGAAATGTCGCCGCCGGCAATGACTTCCACGATCGGCAGGCCCAACTCGTGGGCGAAGTCCCAGTCGCGCTGGTCGTGGCCCGGCACCGCCATGATCGCGCCGGTGCCGTACCCGGCCAACACGTAGTCGGCGATGAAGATCGGCACCGGCTTGCCGTTGGCGGGGTTGGTCGCATAGCTGCCCAGGAAGACGCCCGTCTTCTCGCGGTTTTCCTGACGCTCCAGATCCGACTTCGCCGCGATCGCCTGTCGGTAGCCCGCGACAGCCTCCCCCGGCGTGGCGGCGCCGTAGGTCCACCGCGCGTCCGTCCCGTCGGGCCAATCGGCCGCGATCAGCCCGTCGACCAGTTCGTGCTCGGGGGCCAGCACCAAATAGGTCGCCCCGAACATGGTGTCCGGCCGGGTGGTGAACACTTCGATGTCGACGGTCTGGCCGTCGGTGTTGGTCGCCGAGAACAGCGCCCTGGTGCCGGTCGAGCGGCCAATCCAGTTGCGCTGCATGGTTTTGACCGGTTCCGGCCAGTCCAGCAGTTCCAGGTCGTCGAGCAGCCGGTCGGCGTAGGCGGTGATCCGCATCATCCACTGCCGCAATCGTTTCCGGAACACTGGGAAGTTGCCGCGGTCGCTGCGCCCGTCGGCGGTGACCTCTTCGTTGGCCAGCACCGTGCCCAGTCCGGGGCACCAGTTCACCATCGAGTCCGCGCGGTAGACGAGTCGGTGGCCGTCGATGACGTCGGCCCGCTCCCCCGCCGACAGGGTGGCCCACTCCCGGCCGTCTTCGAGGCGCCGTGCGCCAGAGTCGAATTCCGCGATCAGCTCCGCGATGGGTCGGGCCTTGCGGGCCGCGGTGTCGAACCAGGCGTTGTAGATCTGCAGGAAGATCCACTGCGTCCACTTGTAGAACTCGACGTCGGTGGTCGAAAAGCTGCGCCGGCTGTCGTGGCCGAGCCCCAGCCGGCCCAGCTGACGCTTGAAGTTGACGACGTTGGCCTCGGTCCGGGTCCGCGGGTGGGTGCCGGTCTGCACGGCGTACTGCTCGGCGGGCAGCCCGAAGGCGTCGAAACCCAACGCGTGCAGGACGTTATGCCCGGTCATCCGGAAGTAGCGGGCGTACACGTCGGTGGCGATGTAGCCCAGCGGGTGGCCGACGTGCAGGCCCTCGCCCGACGGATACGGAAACATGTCCTGCACGAACAACTTGTCGGCGGGAATCGGGGTGCCGTCCGTGGGGGCCAACGAACCGACCGGGTTGGGCACGTTGAACGTGCCGAGCTTTGCCCAGTTCTCCTGCCAGGCGCTTTCGATGCGCCCCGCCAGCGCCGCGGTGTAGCGATACGTCGGGGCGTCGGCGTCCGTCTGAACGGCACCGAAGTTGGCATCCGCGGCGGTGGTCGGGGGTTCGGTCACCTGAACAGGGTATAAGGGTCCCCCGGCCAGCCCGGCGGGCCACAGGATGATCTCGGTTCCGTTGCGCACCGATCAGAGCTTCATCCCAGGTGTATTTCGAGCCTATTCACCGCCTTGACCTCTAGTTACAGTCAGCCACTATCGACGGCTGCTGGCAGTGCGCCATTGGAAGGACCGACGGAGATGATTGAGAACGTCCGCGCCCACCGTGCGCTCCTCGGGGGTCTCGTCGCCGGCCTGCTCGGCATGGCGGTTGTCACGGGCGCCCAGGCATCGGCGGACCCGGTGCTCCCCGCACCAGCCCCCGCCCCCGCCGTACCGGCGCCGCAGAGCGTCACCGCCGTCCCTGGGCAGGCGCCCGTCAACAGGTTCGTCGCCGCCCCGCCGGCCTCGAACCCCGTCGCGGCGCCGACCACCCCCGGTGCGCCCGCACCCGCCGCGGCCGGGCCCACCGCGCCGGTGACCCCCGCGCCCGCCACCTCCGGAACCATCCGGGACTATCTGCAGTCCAAGGGCGTCAAGCTCGAGGCGCAAAAACCCGAAGGCCTCAAGGCGCTCGACATCACCTTGCCGGTGCCGGCCCGTTGGACCCAGGTGCCCGACCCCAACGTGCCCGACGCGTTCGCGGTGATCGCCGACCGGCAAGGCAGCAGCATCTACACCTCGAATGCGCAGGTGGTGGTGTACAAACTGGTCGGCGCGTTCGATCCCCGGGAGGCCATCAGCCACGGCTACGTCGACAGCCAGAAGCTCCTGGCGTGGCAGCCGACCAACGCCTCGATGGCCGATTTCGGTGGCTTTCCGTCGTCGGTCGTAGAAGGTACGTACCGCGACGGTGACATGACGCTGAACACCTCGCGGCGGCACGTCATCGCCACCTCGGGGGAGGAGAAGTACCTGGTGTCGCTCGCGGTGACCACCGATCGTGCGGTGGCCGTCGCCGACGCGCCCGCCACCGACGCGATCATCAACGGCTTCCGCGTGACGGTTCCGGGAGCCCCGGTTCCGGCGCCGGTCCAGAGCCCCGGGGCGTCGCCGGTCGGCCTCGCCCCGGCGCCGGCGCCGGTCGCCCAGGTCCCTGCCGCGGCTCCGGTCCCCCAGGTGCCGGCGGCCACACCGGTCGCCCAGGTGCCGGCGGCCGCACCGGTCGCCCAGGTGCCTGCCGCGGCCCCGGTCCCGCAAGCCCCGGCCGTGGCTCCGCTTCGGCAGACCTCGGCGACGGCGCCGGTCGGCTTGCCCGCGGCGCCCATGCCCAGCCGGCAGCCCACGCCGAACCTGTTGACCCTGGTGCCGGGCCTACCCCCACTCCCCAATTTCTCGTTTCTGCAGCACTAGGCGCTGCGGCGGCTCCGCTGGAGCCCACTGAGCGGACGGGTGCCCGGGCTCGTATTGTGAGGCCATGCTGATTGCGGGCGTCCTGTGCATGTGTGCGGCGGTGGCCTCCGCCGGGTTCGGAACCTGGTCGCTGGCGCGCACCCAGAATGTCGACCCCACCGCAATGGCGCTGCGGTCCATGGCTCCGGCGCAGCTGGCGGCCGCGATCATGCTGGCCGCCGGTGGTGTGGTGGCCCTGGCGGCCTCCCCGCACACCGCGCTCGTGGTGTTGATCGTCTGTGTCGTCGGCGCCTTCGGAACGCTGGCCGCCGGGTCATGGCAGAGCGCGCGCTTCGCGCTGCAGCAGGAGGCCGCGGCCCCGGCGTGCGCGGGAACCTGCGCCGGCTGCACGCAGTCCTGCCACTGAGAAAGTAAGGCCCCGGCGTGGGGGGCGTCAGTTGCGGCTGAGGTCGATCGGATGGGTCGCCAGTAGCGACAGCGGCAGCGGCTGGCGGCGCAGCACCTGGCCCCACAGGTCGGACCTCGCCCCGACGAGGACGTCAGATGGCAAGCCCGACAAGACAATCCAGTCGTCGCGCTCGATTTCGCCTTCGAGTTGGCCGATGGTCCAGCCGGAGTAACCCGCGAAGATCCGCACGCCCTCCACCAGCGGCGCGATCGAGTCGGGGTCGGCATCCAGGTCGACCATGACCACCCGGCCGTCGACATGCCGTAATCCCGGAACGCCCTGGGGATCGGCGCCGACCCGCAACGCGGCCAGGCAGAGCGCCGCATCACGCTTCACCGGGCCGCCGATGAACATCGTCTTCGGCTTGGCCGCGAGTTTGGTCCACTGCGGCAGCACGTTGTACACCGCGGTCTCGCTGGCGCGGTTGAGGACGACCCCCAACGTGCCACCGTCGTTGTGCTCGACGATGTAGATGACGCTGCGCCGAAACGTCGGTTCGAAAAGATCGGTGTTGGCAAGCAGCAACGTACCCGCGCGCACCCGCTGTGCGGCCGGCGCGACATAGTCCTCTGGATCCTCGGGCGGCGGCACCCAACCATCATCGCATCCGGCGCGGGCCGCCCGGCGGAATCGAGCGCGGGCCGCAAATATTTGTACTGTTGTTAGGCGGCTCGGACCGCGGCGAGCTTGCTAGCCCCAATTGTGGAAGTCGGTTTGGTGATCCAATCCCGGATGCACTCAAGCGCACCCGTCGAAATATGGCGGTCGGTGCGCGGTTTGCCAGACTTCTCGCGACTGCTGCAGGTGCGCATGGCGAGCCAGTTCGGGGATGGGTTGTTCCAAGCGGGCCTGGCCGGGGCGTTGCTGTTCAACCCCGACCGGGCCGCCGATCCGATGGCCATCGCGCGGGCGTTCACTGTGCTGTTCCTGCCCTACTCGCTGTTGGGTCCGTTCGCCGGCGCGCTGATGGACAGGTGGGACCGGCGGCTGGTGATCGTCGGCGCCAACGCCGGCCGGCTCATCCTGATCGCCGCGATCGGCACGATCCTGGCGGTCAGGGCGGGCGACCTGCCGCTGTTGTTGGGCGCGCTGTTCGCCAACGGTTTGGCCCGCTTCGTCGGGTCCGGGCTCGCGGCCTCGTTGCCGCACGTCGTGCCGCGCGAACAGGTCGTCACGATGAACGCCCTGGCCAACGCGTCGGGAGCCATCGCCGCCTTCATCGGCGCCAACTTCATGCTCGTGCCCCGGTTCGTGTTCGGCGCGGGGGACAAGGGCGCCTCAGCGATCATCTTTCTCACCGGTGTCCCCATCGCGACCGCCCTGCTGCTGTCGTTGCGGTTCGGCTCGCGCGTGCTGGGCCCCGACGACACCAAGAGGGCCATCCACGGACCGGTCTTCTACGCCGTGATCACCGGCTGGTTGCACGGCGCGCGGACGGTGGCGCAGCGGCCGACGGTTGCCGCCACCCTGTCTGGCCTGGCCGCCCACCGCATGGTGATCGGCATCAATTCGCTGCTCGTCCTTTTGCTGGTTCACCACCTCACGAACCCCGAGGCCGGGGGATTGGGGACGGCGCTGGTGTTCTTCGGCGCCGCCGGCCTGGGCGCGTTCCTGTCCAACGTGTTGACTCCACCCGCGGTCCGCCGCTGGGGGCGCTACGCCACGGTCAACGGTGCCCTCGCGACGTCGGCGATCATCGAGGTCGCCGGCGCGGGATTGCTACTGCCGATCATGGTGGCATGCGGTTTCCTTCTCGGGGTGACCGGGCAAATGGTCAAGCTGTGCGCCGACTCGGCGATGCAGATGGACGTCGATGACGCCCTTCGCGGGCACGTGTTCGCCGTGCAGGACGCGCTGTTCTGGGTCGCGTTCATCGTTTCGATCACGGTGGCTGCGGCGCTGATTCCCGACGACGGGCGTGCACCCGCTTTTGTGCTGGTCGGCTCGGGGATTTACCTGGTCGGCCTGGTCATGCACGGCGTCCTCGGCCGTCGCGGCGAACGAGCGGATAATTCCCACCCGGCGGAGACAACCGACGATCGGAGGCAATGATGGCGGGTCCCGAGCCCATCGTGGCTGACCTACGAGCCGAAAGCGACGAGCTGGACGACCTGGTTGCGCCGCTGCCCGCCGACCGCTGGTCCGAGCCCACTCCAGCGCCGGGCTGGACGATCGCCCACCAGATCGGGCACCTGCTGTGGACCGATCGGGTCGCGCTGACCTCCGTCACCGACGAAGCGGCGTTCGCCGAAACCCTCGAGGCCGCTGCCGCCGACCCGACGGGCTTCGTCGACGCGGGCGCCGAAGAAGTGGCGGCCTTGGCGCCGGCCGAACTGCTCGCCGACTGGCGGGCCACCCGCGGCCGGTTGCACGAGCAGCTGCTGGCGGTCCCCGCCGGGCGCAAACTTCCGTGGTTCGGACCCCCGATGAGCGCGGCGTCGATGGCGACCGCGCGGCTGATGGAGACCTGGGCGCACGGCCTGGACGTCGCCGATGCGCTGGGGGTCAAACGAGCGGCCACCGATCGGCTGCGGTCGATCGCACACCTCGGTGTGCGCACCCGCGACTACGCGTTCGTCGTCAACAATCTCGCCCCGCCGGCCGAGCCGTTCCTGGTCGAACTGCGCGCACCGGGCGGTGACACCTGGAGCTGGGGATCGCCCGACGCGGCGCAGCGGGTGAGCGGCTCCGCCGAGGACTTTTGCTACTTGGTCACCCAACGCCGCCCGCTGAGCGGCCTGGACATCACCGCACAGGGGCCCGACGCGCAGCGCTGGTTGGAGATCGCGCAGGCCTTCGCGGGTCCGCCGGGCGCCGGGCGATGAGCGCGCGTGCGCGCGAAGAGAGCCGGCGCCATTTGACCTGAGCGCCGGGCGATGAGCGCGCTTGCGCGCGAAGAGAGCCGGCGCCATTTGACCTGAGCGCCGGGCGATGAGCGCGCGTGCGCGAAGAGAGCCGGCGCCATTTGACCTGAGCGCCGGGCGATGAGCGCGCGTGCGCGGTTAGTGCAGCGGGCCGCCGTAAGTCGCGCGGTTCTCGGCCTCGGCCTCTTCGCGCAGCGCCGAGATCGCGAGGTTCAGCCGGTCGGCGAGTTCGCCGTGGGCGTACGCGGTCATCACACCCGGGTGCAGGGTCAGCTTGAGCAACCGCCCGTCGGCATTCGCCACCGCATGAACGTCACCGAGATCGACGCTGTAGGTGACGGCCTCGGCCTGGGCGACGAGGGCTTCCCACTTGTCGGCCGCCTCGCTGAGTTCACGAAGAACTGATTCGACGAGATCCTTATCGCTGAGATTCGCGCGACCGCCCGAATCCGACACGGTCACAGTATCCTCGCCCCCTCCAACCAGCGTCAATTCATAATCGCGCGCCGTCCGGCCGCGCTATGCGCCCGTCGGTTCGGTGGCGAGTTTCTGATACCAGGCGAGGTGATAGTTCGCCGACACCGGGTCTGCGCTCGCGATGCCTTCGGTGGCGGCCATCAACAGACACTTGAGCAGCAGGGCCGGATTCACGGACGGGGACTGAACCAGGAGCTGATAGCGCGCCGTATCAAGGTGCACCCGCAGGACGTCGACCTCCTGGTCGATCACAACGGCGTCCGCGGCGGCCGTGTCCGCGAGCCGTTGCACGATCCGGGGGAGGCCCTCGAACCGACGTGTGGTCTGGCTCAGCACTCTGGCCAGGTCCGGGATGGCGGGCAGCTCACGCGGTTCCAACGAGGATTTCGTCGCGGTGAAGTCGGCCGAGCGGCGTAGCGAATCGCCGGGAGCATAGGTGACGACGTGCACCGCGTCACCGAGCAGCGCGGCGACCCTGCCCGTGCGTCGCCCGGGTTCCAACAACCGCACGCCCGCCGGGAGGTTGATGCCCGCAGGTATCCAGCCGTGGGCGAGGTCGGTGACCAAGACCGTCGTGCCGTCGGCGCGCTCGCCGACCGCCCAATTCAACCGCGGCTCCTGGCGGACCACGAACTCGAGCAGGCGATTCAGCCGGTTGATGTCGAAACCCGTTGCGGGCGCAGCCTTTTGCGGGGCAGGGCGGGGGAGGGGCTCGTGGGGCGCCGGCTCGTCCTGGCCGGCCGGCTCGTCGACGACGGCGTGGTGGCGACCGCTGTCGGCGGGCTCGTCGACGACGGGCTCGACGTCGGTTATCGCGGGGATGACCTGCGTCTCGTCCAGCGCGGCCGCGGCGGCGACATCGGCGACCGGTTCCGGAGGTTGGGCCTCATCCTGGCCAGTGGCCGGCTCATCGGGTTCGGCGTGATTTCGACCGTTCGCGATGGGCTCCCAAGCCGGCTCGTCGACCACGGACTCGACGTCGGTTATCACGGGGATGACCTGCGTCTCCTCCATCGCGCCCGCGGGAGTGTCCTCCTCGGCGATCGCGGCGGGTTCGGCCTCATCGACCGCGGGCTCGACATCCGTGATCGCGGGGATGACCTGCGTCTCCTCCAGCGCGGTGGCGTCCGCGGTCGGTGGCTCCGGAGCACTTTCGGCGTCGTCTTGCTGCTCGAAGATGTGGCGACGACCGTTGGCGACGGACTCCCCGGCCGGTTCAGTTGCGCTCTCGCTCGGGGTTTCGCCGGCGCGCTCGACCTCCGTGACACTCGGGATGACCTGCGTCTCCTCCATGTCGGGGTACTCGGGAGCCGCGTCCTGGGGCACGGCCTCGGGCTCGTCGGCGCCGCCTTCCGGCGCGACGGGTGCCGGTTTCTCGACGACCCGCCAACGAGGACGACGCCGGCTCGCGTCGGGCGGCCCCGCCTCCGTAACCGCGGGAATGACTTGGGTCCGGTCCATATCCGGTGCCGGCGGCTCGGCGAACTGTGGGCGCGCATACCCGGCGGTCGCCCCTGCTGGAACCGCGTGCAGCTGGCGGATGGTCGATTCGACTCGCCGCACGGCGCGGGCACGCGCCTCGTCGATCACTCGGGCCTCTTCCGCCTGCCGCGGCAGGTCAGCCAATCCGGCGCGCTTGATCATCTTCAGCTGCTCGTTTGCGCCGTCGACGATCCGCTGCAGGTCGGTCTTGAGATAGTCTGCAACCGTGGCGTTTTCGGCGGTAATCGTCGATAGCTCGGCAGGCCAAAGGCCACCGATCACCCACGGGGTGCAATCGATGGGAGAGCTGAAAGCCGGCATCGCCAGTGATTCCCGGGTAGCTCTCCGGAGGCGCTGGCGCGCCGTCATCCGACCGAAGATCGCCACCGGCTAAGCGTACCGGCATCTGATGAACGGGTTATTCGGTCAGTGAATTGTGCAGCTGTAACGGCCTGGGTAGCGTGTGGATATGGCTGAATCTGCGTTGCAGCAGCAACTCGACGAAGTGCGGGCCCTGCTCGCCCGCGCACGAGAGTTGTTCGGCCCCAATCCCGTAGAGCCGCCCACCGATATCGCCCCGGATCCCGAAGCGGCCAAAACCTGGTTGCTGTAGGACGTCGCGGCCGGTCAGATCGCCTTGTTGCGACGGCGCAGTTTATGCGCCAGGAGCTTCTCGATCGCCACGTCGAGGTCTCGCGGACTCGGAACCTCGGCTGACGGGGTGTGCCCGGCCGCCACGATTTCGTCGCGAATCTCCAGCAACGCCTTGAGGCACGACACATCCGCGGTGAGCAAGATGCCGCGGGCCAGCGTCTCGGCGTCGGTCTCCATCGCCTCTTCGCTCAGCGCGACGCTGTGCATGTACCCGCCGCGGCAGGAGCGGACAAGGATGTGCCCACTCGGGTGAACGGTGTCAAAAGCGGGATTAGCGTCCGTCATCGACCGCGGTCAGCGATGCCGCCGAGGTTGCGGGCAGCATCCTGCTCGTGCTGCTCCCACATCGTCGCCGACGCCGCCAGTTTGTCCGCCAGGTCGGCGTGGTCGGCGGCCTGTTGCTCGTAACACAGGCGTCGGAGCTCGAGCAGTTCCCGGCCGGCGTCGCGAAGTTCACCGAAGATCGGTCCCAGGGAGTCCAGGCTTTCCTGGATCGCCTCGTGCGACGCCGGGACCGTGCGCAAGTAATCGGAGGTTTCCTGGTGCCGCGCAGCGGCTTGACGCAAGTGCGCCGGCACCACATGGATCGAATCTGCCATCCGCTATCTCCTGTTCACGGCCGCCGGCCGAACCGGCGAGATCACTATTGTCAGGTGGTCGACGAACTCGCCGGCCGCGTGGGTGTCGGTGTGTCGGGCTTCGCCGGCGCGGTCACGGCTGCGGCCGCCGCCGGCGGATGCTCCCAGCCTAGAAAGGTTGGCCCGCTCACGGTGGCGATGTCTTGAATTTGGCCGTCGAGAAGGGCCTTGCCGGGACCAAGAGCCAGCGCATGCCGGTCGATGAACATCCCGATGTCGGCCGGACTCACATGCGCCGCGTCGACCGGGTTGGTCACCGCGGTGCCGGGTGGCGGGATCGTTATTCCCTGCTGCTGGAACGCATCTGGTATCGCCGCTCCGCCGACGGCGGCTTTGATCGCCGCTGCCAGCTGGGGACTGGCGGCCGTCACCGTTTCACCGTCGGGCAAAGTCACCGTGGTGGGGCCGGCCGGTGGCGCGTCGGGATCGACCGCCGCCGCATCCTGTTCATCGCCAGGTTCATCGGACGACGCGTCCGTCTTCGGATCCGGGTGGCTCGCGACGTCCTCGAGTTCTTTGTCGTCCAGGCCTTGCAGCGCGGGATCCGTTGTGTCGCCCTGCAGGCCGGCCAGGGGCAGTCCGCTCGGGGCTCCGCCAAGACTCGGCAAGCCCGGTGCGAAGCTGGGCATCGGCGGCAGCGCGGAAGCCATCGGCGCCACCGGGGCGGTCGCGGCGTCCGGCACGCCCACCGAGGGGATCTCATCGCTCGCCACACCCGGATCGTCGGCCAGCAACGAATCCAACAGCGGATCCCATTCCGGGTCGTCCGCCGGCTCGTCCGCGGAAGCACCCGTGGGCTGGGCCGGCCGCTGTTCGTCGGGACCGCTCGACTGACTCTTGGATGCGTCGTAGAGCGATGTCCACGCGGCCATCAGCGCCGACTTAGACGTGTCGTCCAGGCTGGCGTTGAGGACCACCGCACGGATGTCGCGGAGCTTGCCGATCAGGAAGCGCTGGAAATCGCGCGCGCCGGCCGGCGTGTCCAGGTCCGACCTCGTCCGGACCGCGGCTTCGGTGTCGTGCTGCAACTGGGCCAGCGCTTGGCTACCCTCGACGGCGTTGAGGTGGGCGTTCAAAATCGCGGTGATGACTTGCAGGTCCAGCTGCGAACTCGCCGAATTCTGGTGTGCGAGCGTGGCTTCGGCGCGCGCGATGGCTTCCGCCGCCTCGCCCTGCTCGCGCCCGGGCGCAGCCGCATATTGTTGGCGAATCTTGCCCGCTATCGCCTGGAGCTGTTCGGGACGCGTGGTCGGGGTGATCACGGCGGCCAGCTCACCGGGCGACAGGGCCGCCTGCCAAGCGTTCGGGTCACCGGTGCGATCCCGGGCATCTTTCACCGCGGCCAGTAGCTCCTCGTGCGCCGACATCAGCTAGACAGCCGGCGCTGCTGATACCGCAATTCCTTGCGGGATACGCTGCGGCCCCTCCATGCCCGGCGACAGTACCCAGAGCCCGTCGCGCGGACAATTCACTGAGCCGGGGGTTTGTGGATGACATCGCGACCGCACCTTGCCTAGCCGGTGTCGGTAACGTATTGGTCCCGAAGCCCTTCCAGCACAGCCCTTTTCGCTCGGCTGAGCTCGCGTGCACCGTCGACGACCGCGGTGATCTCGCGTTGTTTGGCCAGCAGAAACCTCTGAAACTCCCGCGCGCCCATGGGCGTATCGATGGCGAGGTTGGCCTGGTGCACGGTGGCGTGGTCGATCTGTTCGGCGATAGCGTCCAGCCTCCTGGCGCCCTCGCGCATTGCGGCGTGAGCGCTGGTGAGCACGTCGGCCAATACCCGGTCGGCGTCGGCGGCGGTGCCGTGCTGGCCGGCCAGCGCCGACTGCCGTGCCTGCATGGCGGCTAGTGAAGGTCCGGCTGGTTCCGTCATCTGCTCACCCTGTTCGTCATAGCGGTCGGCGAATCGCAACGTTGGGGCCCAGCCGGCTGATCCGGACCGAAGCACCCGAATAGGGCGCTTCGATTACCAGGCCGTTGCCGATGGCCAGCTGCACGTGTCCGGCGTGCGGGAAGACGAGATCACCAGGACGGACCTGCGAACGGGGGACCGGGATTCCGTCGTTGATCTGCTGATAAGTGGTGCGGTCCAAGTGGATTCCCGCCTGCGCGTAGCTCCATTGCACCAATCCCGAACAGTCGAACTGGTCGGGGCCCGTCGCACCCCAGACATAGGGGCGGCCCAGGCGTGACAATGCCGCCCGCACCGCGATGGCGGCGCGTTGGTTGCCGCCGGCGCCCTGGTGCAAGAGCTGATAGCGCAGCGCCCGCAGTTGCGCCGCGCGCCGTCGTGCGCGCAACCGGGCCGCCACGACGTGCGCGCGTTGCGCCCGCAGTCGTGCGGCGCGGCGGCGCAAGGCCTCGCGTTGGGCCATCGGCGTCGTCGGGGAGACGGTGGCATCGGCAAGGGCTTCGTCGACGACGCGTCCGGTCAGTTCGCGGGCCTGGTCCCGGTCCCGGTCGGCGCCGGCGATGACGCCCGCCGCGGCGGCGTCCGTGGCGGCGGCCGCCGCGAGCCGTTGCCTGCTGTGGTCCGCGGCCAGCCGATAGCCGCGATGTGTGAAGCCGTCGGTCTGCCCGTGCGCCGTCCGCAACAAGTTGCGGTAGTGCCCGGTGCCCGCATCCAGAGACGGTTGCCGGGCGCTGCCGGCGAACATCTCATGCGCACGGCTCAGCACCTCGACTTCGCTGTAGCTCATTGGGCCACCACGTTTCCGGCCTCCACTGCATCGGTGAAGGCACGCACGCGGGGGAGCGCTCCCGGCGGGATGACCCCCCGGTTGCGGATGTCCCAGATCTCTTCGACGTCGACGCCGACGAGCGCGGCGATGATGGTCTCCGGCAATGACGATTGCCCGCAAGCCCGGTCGAACCGCGCGCTCAGGCTGGTCGGCATCCGTTTCAACAGCGCTGTGCGCGTCGCCTCCAGGGCTTGGAGGTGCTCCATGAGCCGGTCCGTGGAGTCCGACCCGGCGTTCACCGCCACCCGCCAGGAGCCGGCGGCCAGCATCTCTGCCTTCACGCACTGAGCGATCACAGACAGAATATACGTCTCATATTCGTTTGATGTTGTCGCCGGCAACCGATCGATGACGGATTTGAGGGCTTCGAGCTGAGCCTCGGCGTAACCTTCCAGCACTTCGGTGTCGCTGTGACGGTCCACAACCACCGGCCCGGTGCGCCGGGCGGGGGCGGCCGGGGGCGGTTGCGCGGCCATCAGCCGGGCCAGTTCCGCGTCGGGATCGGCCGCCACCAACAGCCGCGAATAGGTGCCCGGCGGCAGACCCAGGCCGTTCTCAACCTTCTGAACTGTGCTTTTATGGGGCTTGCGGGCACCGCGTTCCAGAAAGCTCAGCCCCATGATGCTGACGCCGGTCGCGGCGGCGAGGTCGGCCAACGACCAGTCGCGCGACTCCCGCAGGGCGCGGATCGCCGCGCCGGCCGATTCACGGCTCATCGCACGCTCCGGCCATAAGGCCGGATACTACACAGCCCATCCCGTATCGCTGGTGATATACGTTTCTGTCACGTTTCTCTTGCGCTCAACCCATCCTTCTGTATACGCTTCTGTCTACGTTTCACGTTCGACAAGGAGACCGACATGGGACACCCGTGCGCTGCCAACCCAGAACTTTGGTTCGGCTACCCCGACGACGACCGCGGCGACGGTGCGGCGAAGGCCCGTGCGTATGAGCGGTCGGCCGTCGAGGCGCGCATCCAGTGCCTGCGCCGCTGCCCGCTGGCCCAGCAGCGCCGGTGCGCCCAGCACGCCATCGCGCACCGCGAGGAGTATGGCGTCTGGGCCGGGGTCAAACTGCCCGGTGGGCAGTACCGCAAGCGGGAACAACTGGCCCAGGCCCACGAGGTGCTGCGCCGCATCGCATCCGGCGAAATCAACTCCCGCCAGCTCCCGGAGAATGCCGCCCTGCTCGCCAACCACGAACACGAGGCCGTTGCCGTGGCCGCGGTGGTGCTGCACCTGCCGCTCGCCCAGGTCGGGCCCCGCTCGGCCGCCTGACATCCCGACCCGCTTAGGGGCAGTTTGCTGACCCAGCCAACGGGGTAGAGCTTCGGCACGACCGTGTCTGTCGACCCAAAGGCGGGATCCATGACGTTCGACCTGACCCCGACGGCGGCGCAACACGACCTCGCCCGGCGGGCCCATGAGTTCGCCGAAGAAGTGATTCGCCCCGTGGCGCTGCACTACGACCAGCGGCAAGAGTTTCCGTGGCCGGTGTTGGAGGAGGCGGCCCAGCGCGGCTTCTACAGTCCCTTGTTCTACCGCGACCTGATCGGCGATCCGACCGGACTGTCCTTGCCGATGTTCATGGAGGAGCTGTTCTGGGGCTGTGCCGGGATCGGGTTGGCGATCGTGATGCCGGCCCTGGCGCTTTCGGCGATCGGTCAGGCCGCGTCTCCTGAGCAGATGTTGGAGTGGGCGCCCGAATGTTTCGGAACCCCAGGCGATCTCAAGCTTGCGGCGCTGGCGATCTCCGAACCCGAGGGCGGCAGCGACGTGCGGAATCTGCGCACCACCGCGCGTCGCGACGGTGACGACTGGATCATCGACGGCCACAAGATGTGGATCGGCAACGGCGGGATCGCCAACGTGCACGTGGTCAATGCGGTCGTCGACGAGGAGCTTGGCCATCGCGGTCAGGCGCTGTTCGTGGTGCCCGGTGGCACGCCGGGGCTGAAGCTGGTGCGCAAGCTGGACAAGCTGGGCTGCCGCGCGTCCCACACCGCCGAGTTGCTATTCGAGGGCGTCCGCGTCCCGGGCGCCAATCTGCTTGGCGGAGAAGAGAAATTGGAGCACAAACTCGCCAAAGCTCGCGAAGTGGTGGCCGGCGGGAAGCGTTCCGGCTCCGCGACATTAGGGACGTTCGAACAGACCCGGCCGATGGTCGCCGCGCAGGCCATCGGGATCGCGCGCGCCGCGTTGGAGTACGCGACGGCGTACGCCACCGAGCGGGAGGCCTTCGGCGCGCCGATCATCGACAACCAGGGCATCGCCTTCCCGCTGGCGGAGCTGGCCACCCAGATCGACGCGGCGCGGCTGCTGACCTGGCGGGCGTCGTGGATGGCCGCCAACAACATTCCGTTCGAGCGCGGGGAAGGCTCGATGTCGAAGATGGCGGCCAGCGAGGTTGCCGTCAAGGCCACCGAACGCGCCATCCAAACCATGGGCGGCTGGGGCTACATCACCGATCATCCGGTGGAGAAGTGGTATCGGGATGCCAAGCTGTACACCATCTTCGAGGGCACCAGCGAGATCCAGCGGATGGTGATCGCCTACGCCCTAGGGGCGGCCGTCGGCACGCCGCCACTGCACGTGGTGCTCGAACCGTCCGGCGGGCCGTTGAACCGGGTCTTCGGTCGCGGCACCCCGCTGCGCTCCCGCGCCGCCGACACCGCCCTGTCGATGCAGGACCGGGTGCCCGAGCCCGTCATGCGGCTCGCGATGAAGGTGCTCCGTCCGCCCCGCAAGTAACCGGGTCTGGGTACGGTCGGGGAGAACGATGAGCAACCTTGAGCCGGCGCCGGTCGAAGTCGCTTGCGCTGCTTCACCCGGCGCGGGCGTGGAGGTGCTGTGCCCCCGCGAGGTTCCCTTGGGCGGGCCCAGGGCGATGCGGGTGCAGCGCACGCTTCCGCAACGTCAGCGCTCGTTGATCGGGGCGTGGTGCTTCATCGACCACTACGGGCCGACATCGGCGCGCATGGATGTCCCGCCGCATCCGCACACCGGACTACAAACGGTGAGTTGGTTGTTCAGTGGGGAAGTGGAGCACAACGACAGCGGCGGCGTGCGCGCCGCGGTGCGGCCCGGCGAGCTGAACCTCATGACCGCCGGCGCCGGCATTTGCCACTCCGAGGTATCGGTCCCGTCGCCGACTGACCTGCACGGTGTCCAGCTGTGGGTCGCGCTGCCCGATTCCGATCGCGACACCGGCCGCGGCTTCGATCACTACGTTCCGAAGCCCGTATCCCTTCCGGGCGCCACCGTTCGCGTATTCCTCGGTGATCTGGCCGGCAGCTCGTCGCCGGTGCATGCCTTCACCCCGCTGCTGGGTGCCCAGATCGACCTCGACGCCGGGTCTCGCGTCGACGTCGACATCGACCCGGCTTTCGAGCATGGCGTGCTGTGCGACCTGGGCGCCGTCCGGGTCGACGAGACCGCCCTGACGGTTGCTTCCCTCGCGTACCTGAACCCTGGTCGCTCCGCGCTGCAGCTGTCGAACGACGGCGACGGGCCTGCGCGTGTTCTGCTGCTCGGCGGCCCGCCGTTCACCGAGGAGCTGGTGATGTGGTGGAACTTCGTCGGGCGAAGCCACGACGACATCGCGCGTTACCGCCAACTCTGGGAGGACGGCGACGAGCGCTTCGGCGCCGTCCAGGGCTATCGGGGTTCGCTGAGCCGATTGCCCGCCCCGCCGTTGCCGACGACTCGGCTGCGGCCTCGACCCGCACCGCAAGGAAAGGAAGGTACAGATGGCCACCGATAAGACCGGGGCAGAAGCGACCGTCAAACTCGAGGAGGGTCGGTACACGATCGCCGTGGAGGGCAAGCAGGTTGGCCTGTCTCTTATACACATCT
>NZ_LATC01000057.1:0-33135 GCF_001414075.1 Mycobacterium sp. UM_11
GACCGCCGAGCTCGGGGTGGCCATGGGCACCGGCGCCGACGTCGCGATCGAAGCCGCCGGCCTCATCGTCACCCGCGGCGACCTACGCGCGGCCGTCGACGCGATCCGGCTCTCCCGCCACACGCTGACCACCATCAGGGCCAACCTGTTCTGGGCCTTCGGCTACAACGTCGCCGCGATTCCGCTCGCGGCGCTCGGCATGCTCAACCCGATGCTCGCGGGCGCCGCGATGGCCTTTTCCAGCGTTTTCGTGGTCACCAACAGCCTGCGGCTGCGCTCATTCACCAGCGCCGCGGCCGCGTAGTTCGCCACGCCCGCGCGCCGCGTTGGCAGGCGGGCGGGTGAGGCTGGTGTGGGATAGTTGTTCCGACCTCGACCACGGGCCCGCCCGCAGCGATCGACTTAGCAAAGGCAACGACCGTTGGACCAATTCTTCGGACGACTGTCCTTGCTGCACGGCTGGTTCCCGCCGGCCGTGCAAGGACTGACGCTGTTGGTGCTGGTCTTCGCCATCCAATGGCGCGCGCGGCGCTGGCACAAGTGGGTGCTGCCGGCGGGGCTGATCGCCGCGGCCGCGGTGACCGCGCTGTCGTACTGGTACATCACGTCGCTCGGGGTGGCCGGGGACCCGGCGCCGACCACGCTGTGGCTCTGGATCGCGCTGAGCGGCCTGGCCGCCGCGGTGGTGTTGGTCGGCTGGCCGGGCACGCGTTGGTGGCGGCGCGGGCTGGCGGTGCTGTCCGTCCCGCTGTGCGTGCTGTGCGCGGCCCTGTCCCTGAACGGGTGGGTGGGCTACTTCCCGACGGCGCTCGCCGCGTGGAACCAACTGACCTCGGTGCCGCTCCCCGACCAGATCGACCGGCTGCGGGTCACCGAGATGCAGGTCGCCGGCACCAGGCCGAGCAAGGGCGTGGTCGTGCCGGTGGACATCGACGCCGACGCGTCCCACTTCCCGCACCGGCGGGAATTGGTGTACCTGCCGCCGGGATGGTTCAACAGCAACCCGCCGCCCCGGCTGCCGACGGTGATGATGATCAGCTCCGCGTTCAACACCCCGGCCGACTGGCTGGGCCCCGGCGGCGCCTTCACCGCGATCGACAACTTCGCCGCCGCGCACCACGGCTTCTCCCCCGTGCTGGTGTTCGTCGACCCCACCGGCTCGTTCGACAACGACACCGAGTGCGTCAACGGCAGCCGCGGCAACGCCGCCGACCACCTGACCAAAGACGTCATCCCGTTCATGGTGTCGAACTTCGGCGTCAGCGCCGACCGGGCCAACTGGGGCGTTGCCGGCTGGTCGATGGGCGGCACCTGCGCGGTCGACCTGGCCGTCATGCATCCCGAGCTGTTCAGCGCGTTCGTGGACATCGCCGGTGACCGCAGCCCCAACGTCGGCCCCAAGGACCAGACGATCGCCAAGCTGTTCGGCGGCAACCGGACCGCCTGGGCGGCGTTCGACCCGCTCACCGTGATCGCGCGCCACGGTCGCTACACCGGTTTGTCGGGATGGTTCGACGTTCCGGGGTCCTCGGAGCCGCGCAACGTCGCCGAGGAAGCCAACCCCACCGCCGGCGCTTCCGACACCGACCCCGCCGCCAACCCCGAGGGGCAGGACGCCGCCGCCAACGCGTTGTGCTCGGCCGCCGCCGCCAACGGCATCGACTGCGCGGTGGTCAGTCAGCCGGGCAAGCACGACTGGCCGTTTGCCGCCCAGGCGCTCGAGGCGGCGCTGCCCTGGCTGGCCTCGACGCTGGGCACCCCCGGGGTCGAACCGACGCCGCTGCCGCACCGCAGCGGCGGCGAACCACATTAATCACAAAATTCACAGCTGACCCTCCCGTAACGCATCCGACATATTGATCCTGGTAGTGGTACGGTTCGCTGCTGATGGCTGGCGATTTCATGCACGACGGGCGACCCCTTCACGGGTCGGCCCGGCGCCCGCAACGGCACCGCCAACCCCGGCACCAGTCCGGTTCCATCGCCCCGGGCCTTCGGCTGCCCGCGATGAGCCGCCGCCAATTCCTGGGTTCGCTCGCCGCCTCCGTCGTCGCCGGCGTGGGCGCCGCCCGGCTGGTGGTCGACCCGCAACCGCAAACCTTCGCCCAGGCACCGTCGGCGTCCATACCGGTTTCCGGGCCCACCGCCCCGGCGGCCCTGCTGCCGCCCCCACCGCCCGACGCCCGCATCCCCCTGCCCGGCGGCGGCGCGCTGATGAAGATCCCCGGCGAAGGTGACCTGCTCGCGCTGACCGTCGACGACGGCGTCAACAGCGAGGTGGTGCGCGCCTACACCCAGTTCGCCAAGGACACCGGGGTGCGCCTGACGTACTTCGTCAACGGCACCTACGACTCGTGGACCGAGAACAAGGAAATGCTGCGGCCGCTGGTCGACAGCGGGCAGATCCAACTCGGCAACCACACCTGGTCGCACCCTGACCTGACGACGCTGACCAAGGAGCAGGTGGCCCAGCAGCTCACCCGCAACGACGAGTTCCTCAAGAAGACGTACGGGATCGGCGCGAAGCCGTACTGGCGGCCGCCGTACGCGAAGCGCAACGCCGTCGTCGACGCCGTCGCGGCCGACCTCGGCTACACGGTGCCGACGTTGTGGTCGGGGTCGTTGTCGGATTCGACGCTGATCACCGAGGACTACATCGTGCAGATGGCCGATCAGTACTTCACCCCGCAGGCCATCGTCATCGGGCACCTCAATCACCTGCCCGTGACGCACGTCTACCCGCAGCTCGTCGACTTCATCCGGGACCGAAACCTGCGCACGGTCACGCTCAACGACGTCTTCCTCAAAACGCCCTAGCGGCCGGCGATCGCGGCGAGGCGCCCGTCAAGGGTGGCATGGAAGTGCCCTGCGGCGCTCTCGTGCCGACCGAACTCCACGAATTCGTTTGCACCCGAGCGCAATCCGCGCTGCACGCCCTCCGACATCTCGTTGTCTTCCACTGCGCCCAGGGCGATGAAGCTACCGGCACCCGCCGGGTTGCTCGGGGCATGGGCCGAATCGAACTCGGGTTTGACCATCGTGTAGACGACGAGCGTGCTGTGGTCGATGTCGAGCGGGTCGACCACGATCACGAGCACCAGGTCGGGAAAGGTCGCCACCATGACATTGGGGAACAGCTGGTACAAGTACGTCACCCGGGCGTCCGTCGTCCAGCTGCTCTCCGGTCGCTCACGCAGCCGCTCGATGTTGCGGTACGGGAACGTGATTCGACTGTTCGGGCCGAACGTCTCAACCACGTTGAGGTCGTCGTATTGCACCGGGAAGAAGGTTTCCTTGTGCGTCGACCGGATGTGGTAGCCCTCCAGGAACTGTTCGACCAGCACCTTCCAGTTCATTGCCTTCGGGGTGGACTCCACGTACACCAGCCGGCTCGCCGGCAGCAGCTTGTCCCGCCAGGCGGTCCCGTCGGACAACGCGGCCAGCGCCTCGTCCAGCAAATCCGCTGTGCCCGTGGCTAAGTCGAGCGCGCCGATCACGACGAGCCCGTCGACCTCGCGGCTGGGAACCTCGACCAGGCCGCGGGTCGACGCGTCCAGGCCGGGGAACGCCTCGGCGTGGGGCACGTGCGAGAGCGCTCCGTCCAGGCGATAGGTCCAGCCGTGGTAGCGACACACCAAGGCGTGCGAGCAGCCGGCCCCCTCGACGAGCGCGAAGCCGCGATGCCGGCATGCGTTGCGGAACACCCGCGCCTGTCCGTCACGGCCCCGCACGGCGAACAGCGGCACACCGAAGGCGATGCGCTCGACGTGGTCGCCCGGGTTGGGGATCGTTGCCGAGGGCACGAAGACGCTCGGCATCGCGCGGAGCAGCCGCAGCTCCTGGGCGAATCGGCTTGGGTTCAAGTAATTTTCGACCGGCTCGCGCCAGGCATCACCCTCGTCGGTGGTACCGGCGTCGACATGGGCGAGGACGCGCCGCACGATCTCCGCATCGTCGGCGAGCACCGACTTGGTCGGCGAACTCATTCGAGCAGTATCACACTATTGATGTCACGCGTCAATGAAATGGTGATACGGTTTCAGCCGTGGCCGCCGCATCGCGATCCCGAGCGAGCGACCTGATCGACGGCCGGCCGCTTAGCGCGCGCTCGGTGCTGGCCTCGGCGCTGCTCGGGTCGGACGGTGGACGCCTCACGGTGGCGGAACTGGTCGCGGTGGGTTCGCTGTTCGGGATCAGCCCGGGCGCGACGCGCACCTGCCTGTGGCGCATGGTGTCCAACGGCGAACTGACCGCCGACGACGGCAGTTACGCGCTCGCGGGCAGACTTTCGGAGCGCCGTCAGCGGGTCGACGAGGCGGCCCGAATCGACGACGCGGCCGCCTGGGACGGAACCTGGGAACTGGCGATCGTCGCGCTCGAGCGCAGGTCGGCCACCGATCGCCTCGAACTGAGGAAGGCGGCGACGGCGCTGCACCTCGCCGAGCTTCGGGAGGGCGTGTGGGTCCGGCCGGATAACCTTGATCCGCAACGGTTTCCAACCCTGAAGGCGGTAGTTGACCAGCAGTGTACCCACTTTCACGGAGCCGCCACCGACATCGCCGCCGACAAGGTGCGAACACTTTTTTCGCTGGATGAATGGGCCGACGACGCCGCGTCGCTCATCGATGCCATGAACGCCGCGCTCGAGGCCGGGCGGGGCGACGATTCGACCCGAAGGTTCACTTCCGAGTTCGCGCTATCGGTCGCCGTCGTCCGGCATCTCCAGCTCGACCCGCTGCTGCCCGCGGAGTTGATCGGCAGGCGCTGGCCGGGCCGCACGCTGCGCAGTACCTACCGGCGGTTCGATCACGCCTTCAAGCAACGGATGCACATCGCCTTTCGTGCGCCATAGAACGCTTACAGCGAGTCGACGATTTCCTTCGCCTCGCGCAGCCCCGCACCGGTCAGCTCGCGGTACAGCTTGATCGCTGCGATCTTGTTCCCGGAGCGGGCGAGGCCGACGACTTCCGTGGGCACACCGTTCTCGAACGCACCCGGCGCGGCACCGCCGGCCTCGCTGCCGAACGTCGGGCATTCGATCCCGAGTCGATCCGAGAGCAGGCGCACCTGGTGCTCGAGCAGCGCAAGACGGCGGTAGACGAGCGGATCTTCCATCCCGTCACGATAATCCGCCGCGCGCCGTCGAGCGCGGTGACCGAGCGCGTCAGCCGGCCGGCAGGATGTTCTGGTTGATGTGGAAGACGTTGTCCGGATCGTATTGCGCCTTGATCTCGCTGAGGCGCTGGTAATTCGGACCATAGGTCGCGCGGACCCGGTCCTGGCCCTCGTCCATCATGAAGTTGACGTAGGCGCCGCCCGCCGAGTGCGGATGGATGGCCTCCCAGTACTCCCTCGTCCAGCGCTTCAACGCCCCCGCGTTCGCCGGGTCGGGATCCACCCCCGCAATGACCTGCGAGTAGGTGACATCCCGGTAAGCGAAAGCGGTTTCGGTCTCACCCACGCGGTGGACGGCGCCGTCGATCGGGTAGAGATGCATCGTCGAGTGCATCGTCGGCAGGCCCTCGGTGAAGTGGGCGTGGGCTTCAACGGCGGCATCGGGGATGGTCCGGATGAAGTCACCGCGCCAATACCATTGCAGGCCTTTGGGATACAGGGTGTCGAAGGTGGAGTTCAGCGCGGGATACGGGGCGGCGGCCAGGCCCTCGAAGGCCGGTTGCATCTGCCGCACGGGTGCGAACACCTCGTCGGCTCGGGCGGGATCGCCGGTGTAGCACCACATGACGGCGCACGCCTTCTGCAGGTGGAAGGCCTCGGGGAACGGCGCCGCCGGCGGGACGGTCATGGCCGCGAAGAAGCCGTAGAGGTCCTCGTCCTGCGCCGGCAGGAAGTCCCGATACCAGCGCAGGATGTCGGCGGTGACCGACGCGGGCCAGGCCGTGGGACCACAGATCACCGTGTGCACCGGATGCAGCCGGAAGGCGAACGAGGCGACGACACCGAAGTTTCCGCCGCCGCCGCGCAGCGCCCAGAACAGGTCGGGGTGCTCCGACTCGGACGCGGTCACCACGCGGCCGTCGGCCAGGACGACTTCGGCCGCCAGCAGGTTGTCGATGGTGAGGCCGTGCTTGCGGGTGAGGTAGCCGTGGCCGCCGCCCAGGGTGAGGCCGCCGACGCCGGTGGTCGAGATGATGCCGGCCGGCGTCGCCAGGCCGTGCGCGTGGGTTGCCGCGTCCACCTGCGCCCACGTCGCTCCGCCCTGGACGCGGGCGGTGCGCCGATCGGGGTCCACGTCGACGCGGTTCATCGGCGACAGGTCGATCACGAGACCGCCGTCGACAGAACCGAATCCGGGCCCGTTGTGGCCCCCGCCGCGCACCGCGACCGCCAGGTTCGACGCCCGCGCGAATTCGAGGGCACCCGCGACGTCGCGGGTCGACGCGCAGCGCACGATCGCCGCCGGCCGTTTGTCGATCATGCCGTTGTGCAGCGCGCGGGCCTCGTCGTAGCCCGGATCCGCGGGCAGGATCGCCTGGCCGCCGAATTGGCCGCGGAGTTCTTCGGTTGCGGTTGTCAGGCTCATGTCCCGCACCTCCTCTTCGCTTCGGTCAGACTTGCTGCCGCGACGCTACGTATTGAAAAGGCCCTGCGTCATGACCACAACGAAGCATTTCCGAGGTAGCCAACGATAGTCACATCTGACTATCGACCGGCCAAGACGGCGCGATTACGTTGATCCCATGGCGCAATGGGTGCCGCCCCCGCTTCCAGCGGAACTGATGGCGCGCCGCCGCGGCCCGCTGGTGGGCCGCGACGCGGAACTCGCGGCGTTCGAGCGGGCGTGGGAACGGGTCGAGGGCGGTGACCGCCAGGCGGTGTTCATCGGCGGTGAGCCCGGGGCCGGTAAGACGCGGTTGGCCGCCGAGGTGGCCGGCACTCTGGCGGCCCACGACGTCGCGGTGCTCGTGGGCGCCTCGACGGCCGACGAGGACGTCCCGTACGCGCCCTTCGCGGTGGCGCTGGACCGGCTGCTGACCGCCGCGCCGCCCGGCTCGATGGCCGATTTGCTGGCCGAGGTCGGGCCGCAACTGCGCCGGCTGTCGGCCCAGGTGGACCGGCATCTGCCCGACGCCGGTGCGGTGATGGACGTCGGCTCGCCCCGGCAGGCGCTCTTCGACGCCTTGACCGGCTTCCTGCGCCGCCTGGCCGCCGACCGCCCCGTCGCGCTGATCGTCGACGACCTGCACTGGGCGCAGCTGCCCACCCTGGCAATGCTCGAACACGTGCTCATCGCGTGCGCCGATGTCCGCATGCTGTTGGTGGCCACCTTCCGCACGACCCCGCCAGACCGTTCCGACGAGCTCGCCACGCGGCTGGCCGAACTGCACCGCTTCGACGGGGTCCGACGCCTGGACCTGGCCGGGCTGGACACCGAGGCGATCGCCGAATTCGTGCGCCGCACCCAGCAGTTGGCGCCCGCGTCCGCGCGCACGGCCGCCGCGCTATTGCGCGACAAGACGGGGGGCAACCCGTTCTTCTTGACCGAACTGGTCAACGACTTGGAGGTCCGCGGCGGGCTGGCGACGTTGGGGGCGCAGCAGACCGTCCCCGCTTCGATCGGGGACGCCATCGCCCGCCGCCTGGCCGGGCTCGGGGCCGGCGTGCGGGGCGTCATCGAGCAGGCCGCGGTGTTGGGAGAAACGTTCGATCTGCCCGCGTTGATCGCCGCGAGTGACACCGATCTGCCCGCGACGCTCGCGGCGGTCGATTCGGCCGAAGCCGTGGGGTTGGTCCGCGCGGTTCAGGACTCCGACGGGGAGTTCGCGTTCGTGCACGCGCTCACCCGCGAATCGGTGGTGGGCGGCATGGCGGCGTCACGGCTGCGGATCATGCACGCCCGGGCCGCCGAGGCGCTCGAGGGCCGGGCGGACCCGTCGGTCGTCCCGCGCCTTGCGAACCATTACCTGCGGGCCCACGTCCTCGGCTACCACGAACAGGCGCTGCGGTACGCGCACCAGGCGGCCCGGATGGCCGAACAGAGCCTCGCCTACGAGGACGCGGCGAGGTGGTTCGAGCGGGCGGCGTCGCTGCCCGAGATGAACCGCGCCGATCGGGCCAGGCTGGATCTCGACGCGGCCGCCAATCACGTGCGCGCGGGTGATTTCGCGCGGTCGCGCGCGATCTACGATCGCCTGAGCGCGATGGATGACCCGCTGATCCGCCTGGGCGCCGCCGTCGGCTACGAGGAAGCGAATTGGCGTCGGGGACAGTCCGATTCGAAGGCCGCGGACCTGCTGGCGTCGGCGCTGGAATCCTGCGGCCTGGATACCGAGGACCCCCGTTATGTCCAGGCGCTCGGCAGCTTCGGGCGGGCGCTGGCCTTCGCCGGTGAGGCGTCGCGGGCGCGCGACATCGGCAACAAGGCGATCGAACGCGCGCGAGCCTTGAACGATCCGGCGGTCCTGATGCACACCCTGAAGACGAGCCTGTGGCACGGGCTCACCCCGGAGCTCTGTGAGGTGCAGGCGGAGCGTTCGGCCGAGGTATCCCGGATGGCGCTGGCGCGCCGGGACTATGAGGTGCTGGGGGCGGCATCACACTTTCGCGCCATGGTCAGCTATCTGGCCGGCCGGCCCGACGACCTGCTCGCCTCGACCGCGGACATGCGGCGAGCCGGTCAAGCCTGCGGGCAGCCCGTCTTCGGCTTCGTCGGCGCGTGCGTCGAGCAAGCGCTCGCTTATCTGCGCGGTGACTTCGCGGGTGCCGAGCGGTGGGCCGATATCGCCTTGCGCACAGGCGATTTGTTCGACGCGGAGGACACCGAGGGCTCGAACGGGGTCCAGATGTTCATGATCCGGCGCGAAACATCGGAATTGAAGAGATTCGCCGGATTCGTCGACGGCAGTGAGACGTTCACCGGGCGGTGGGTGCCCGGCCTGCTGGCGTTGTACACCGAGCTCGGCTGCGAGGCCGGCATGACCCGGGCCCTCAATCATCTGCTCAATCGCAAGCTCGGCGACCGCACCAACGAGGCGCAATGGCCGATGGAGCTGGTCTTCATGGTCGAGGCGGCGTTGGAGCTGAGCAACCGGGAAGCCCTGCATGCGCTGCGCCCGTTCGTATCTCGCTACGCCGGCAAGAATCTGGTCGCCGGCCAGTTCGTCGCGCTGTTCGGCAGCGCCGACCGGTACCTCGCCCGGATGGCGGCGCTCGATGGCGACGCCGCCGCGGCCGAGCGGCATTTCGCCGCGGCCCTCGAGATGGACCGCCGGATGGGCTCGGTGGTCCACGTCGGCGAGACGCTGGCCCGCCACGCGGCGTTTGCGGCGTCGCGCGGCCGGACCGAGGAAGCGCGGCGCCTGGCCGGGGAGGCCCGGGCGATCGCCGCGCCGATCGGACAGCAGCGGGTCGTCGACCTGGCCGATGCGCTGCTGTCGTCGAGCGCCGAGGGCCCGGACGGCTTGACCGAGCGGGAGGTCGAGGTGTTGCGGCTGCTCGCCGAGGGGTTGAGCAATCGCGCGATCGGTGAGCGCCTGTACATCAGCACCAACACCGCCGCCAACCATGTCCGCAACATCCTGATCAAGATCGGCGCGGCGAACCGCACCCAGGCGGCGATGTACGCCGCCGACCGGGAACTGCTCGGCTAGTGACCTCAGATGTCCGACGTGGCCCCGGTGGGCATGACACGATCGCGCATCTCGACGATGACGTCGGCGGGCAGCCCGGCCCGCGCGGCCGCCGTTCTGATCGCCTCGGGCGACGGCGCCTCGTACAGGCAATAGGTCTTTCGTTTGTCCGCCGACAGGAACGAGTACATCCAGCGGACGCCCTCCTGGTCGTTGATCCGATTGATCCCGTCGGCGACCTCGAGGCTGGGTTCCAGCTCCTCGGCGAAGTTGCGTTCGACCATGAAGATGGGCACGGCGGACTCCTGTTCATTGTCTTGGGTCGAACCTACGCCCTGAACGCCCGCTAAGACGAACGATTTGCCCGTGCCGTCACTCGTGCGCCGCTTCGGCGGCATGGACGAGCAGCAGCTGCAGGGTTTCGCGCAACTCGCCCAATCGCTGGCGGCCCAGGACCCGCTCCCAACGCTCCTCCAAATCGATTGCGTGGGAGCGCATTACCCGAAGCGCGTGCCGGCCGCGCGTCGTCAGCTCGATGATGCGCGCTCGGGCGTCGACCGGATCGGGTGCTCGGGACACGTAGCCATGCCGCTCCAGGGCGGCGATTGCCTGGGCAACCGCCTGACGGGTCACGCCGAGCCGGTCGGCCAGGTCCGACGCGTGCAGTCCCCCGGCCGCTAGCGGCACCAGGGCAACCGCTTGCGCCGGGCGGATGCCGTCGAGTCCCGCGGTGGCGAAGGCCGCCCGCAGTCCCGGCGCCCCCGATGCGGCCACCAGATTCACCAGCGCCGGAACGGTGGGCTGCCAATCGGGATGCAATGGCCGTCGCATGGGGAAGAGTGTGCCATCCGGGTGTTGATTGACAAGTAACTTGTCAAAAGCGGCGGCGGCTGCCACGATGGCGGCATGCCATCGCGTCGGGCCCGGGGGGCCGGCCTCTGCGTCATCGCCGTCCTGACCGTCTTGCTGGGCGGGTGCCTGGGCGGCGGCGGGCACGCACTGGGAACGCCCGGCGCGCAGACGATCCCGGTCGGGCAGTCGACCCAGAGCATCGAATCGGGCGGTATCAGCCGGTCCTTTCACCTGTACCGACCACAGGGCGTCTCCGATCCGGCCCCCCTGGTGGTGATGCTGCACGGCGGTTTCGGCAACGGCGAGCAGGCCGAGCGCGCCTACCACTGGGACGCCGAGGCCGACCGCGGAGGATTCCTGGTCGCCTACCCCGACGGCCTCAACCGCGCCTGGAACGCCGGCACCTGCTGCGGACAACCGCAGCGCGTCGACGCCGACGACGTCGGCTTCATCACGGCCATGGTCGCCGCCATCGAACAACAGCTGCCCATCGATCGGGCGCGCGTCTACGCCACCGGCATGTCCAATGGCGCGATGATGGCGCTCCGGCTGGGCTGCCAGTCCGACCTTTTCGCGGCGATCGCTCCGGTGGCGGGAACGCTGCTGACCGACTGTTCCCACGCCCGGCCGACCTCGGTGCTGCAGATCCACGGCACGGCCGACGACCGGGTCCCCTACAACGGCGGCCCCGGAAAAGCCTTCGCGGCCAACGGGACTGCCCGAGTCGACGGGCCATCGGTGGAGTCCGTCAACGCCACCTGGCGCGCCATCGACGCGTGCGGACCGCCGAACGCGGGCACCGTGGGTGACGTGACCACGCATACCGCCGGGTGCGCGGGCGGGCGCACCGTCGAGTTGATCGCGGTGGCGGGCGCCGGTCACCAATGGCCGGGCGGTGAGCCCAGCCCCCTTGCCGAAAAGCTCGCGGGCATCCCCACCCCCTCGTCGGCCCTGGACGCCACCGACACGATCTGGCAGTTTTTCGCCCAGAACCACCGCTAGCGGGCACGCGTTCTCTAAAAGTTTAGAGATTGCGCTTCCCCCGGCGGCGTCCGATTGTTACCGTTCCGTAATGCGCCGGGTTGGGGGAGCTTTCGCCGTCCTGCTGATCGTCACCTCAGCCCTGATCGGGGGCGGGGGCAGCGCCCGCGCCGACGGCGGGGACGAACCGCAGTACGCGGAGTTCTACACACCGCCCGACCCGCTGCCGCCGGGCCAGCCGGGCGACCTGATCCGCACCGAGCCGTCGCGGCTGGTGCTGGAACCGTCGGGCCAGCTGGGCGCGATCATGGCCACCGGTACCCGAATCATCTACCGCAGCACCGACACTCGCGGTAACCCGATCGCCGTCACGGGCACCTACTTCGAGCCCTACAACGCGTGGCCGGGCAAGGGGCCGCGGCCCCTGATCAGCTACGCGCCCGGCACGCAGGGCCAAGGCAATCAGTGCGCGCCGTCGCGGATGTTCAACCAGGGCATCCATTATTCGGGCGGCTGGGACATCATGTTCAACTACGAGGAGCTGTTCGTCGCCACGATGGTCGCGCGCGGTTTCGCCATCGTGATGACCGACTACGAGGGCCTCGGCACCACCACGATGCACACCTACGTGGGCCGCGTGGCCGAGGGGCAGGCCGTGCTTGACGCCGCCCGCGCGGCGATGCGGCTGCCCGGCACGTCGCTGGATCCCCATGGGCCGGTGGCCTTTTGGGGCTACTCGCAGGGTGGCGGCGCGACCGCATCGGCGGCCGAGCTGGCGTCGGCCTACGCGCCGGATCTTCACATCGTGGGCACCTACGCCGGGGCGCCGCCCGCGAACCTCAAGGAGCTGTTCCCCTACGCCGACGGCAGCGTCCTCGTCGGAGTCGTCGGGTACGCCCTCAACAGCGTGATGGCGGCCTATCCCGAGGCCGCCGACGCGATTCGCTCCAAGATGACGCCGCGCGGGCTGGCGATGCTGGAGTCGGTGTCGCGCCAATGCGTCGGTCAAACCTTGCTGGACTTCATGTTTCGCCATATCCAGCCCTACTTCACCGAAGACATCAATCAATTGGTCAACGAAGAACCGTTCAGCACCCTGTTCGAGGACCAGCGGATCGGGCGCTACAAACCCAACGCGCCGGTGCTCATCAACAGCAACCGGTACGATCCGCTGGTGCCGTGGACCGCGGCCAACCAACTCGGTCGCGACTGGTGCGCCCAGGGGGCCGACGTGGAATTCCGCACCAACGAGGAACCACCGTTTCTCAACAAGCTGATCATCAACCACGCGCTGCCCATGCTCGTCGACGGCGAGCCGGCCATGCAGTGGATCGCCGCGCGCTTCAACGGCGAACCGACCGCACCCAACTGCGGTCAGTTCTAGACTGGACGCATCGCTGCACGTAGAAAGCACAACGCGCCCGAGCGGCGCCGACAGCTCGCCGACGCCGCGATCCAGCTGCTGGGCAGCAACGGAGTCCATGGCGTCAGCCACCCCCGGGTCGACGACCACGCCGGCGTGCCGGCCGGCACCGCCTCGTTCTACTTCAGGACCCGCAAGGCGCTGCTGCACGCGGTGGCAACCCGGCTGGCCGAGCTCGATGTGGCCGACTTCTCCTGGATGGCCGAGCTCGCCGACGACCCGTCGGCGCAATTCACCGGCACCGCGGGGCTGGCCCGCATCGTCATGTACGTCAACACCGAACCCTGGCTTACCCGCGCCAAGGCCCGCTACGAGCTCGCGTTGCTCGCCGGCCGGGACGCGGAACTGGCCGACATCCTGGACGAGTCCGTGACGCGCCTGAACACCCTGGCCCGCGATGTCGTCACCCAATGGCACCCGGCGGCGAGCGCGCCCGACCCGGCGCTGGTCGCCGACCAGGCGATCGCCACCCTGGCCTTGATCAACGGGATCATGCTGACATTCGTCGCGGGACAGCCGGCCGTCGATAGCGCCGAACACCTCGACCGGCTCATCCGCGGCGTCATCGCCGGCGTCGCCGCCGTTCGCGGCGAATGACCGCTATGCCAGCGCGAGCATCCCGTCGATCAACCTGTGCAACACCTGGCGGGTTTCCCGGCGGGTGCGCTTGGGATCCTCGGCGGTGGCGATCAGCATGGCCGCCTCGTCGAGGGCGCCGATCAGCACGTGCGCCAGCGGGCGCACCGGCTGCTTCGGGAACTGGCCCGCCCTGATGGCCTCGGTGAGCAACTGCTCGGTCATCCCCAGGCTGTACCGCTGGGCGACATCGCGAAACCCCGCCCAGCCCAGCACACTTGGGGCGTCGAGCAGCATTAGCTGACGCACCTCCGGATCACCGGACACCTCCAGCCACGCGTCGACCGCGGCGCGAATCGCATCCGCCGGCGTCGTCGCCCCCGACTCGGCCACCAACGTGCCCATCCGCGCCATCACGTCCTGCTCCACAGTTTCGACCACCTCCAGGAAAAGCGCTGCCTTGTCGGCGAATTGGTGGTACATGGCGCCGCGCGTCACCCCGGCCGCGGTCGCGATCTCCGGCGTACCCACGTCCGCGTAGCCACGCAGGCCCCACAGCTTTCGGGCAGCCGCGATCAGCGCGTCGCGGGTCGCCGCGGAGCGCTCTTCCTGAGTCCGTCGCTTGCTTTCCATACAGCCTGTTGGTAACTTACGAACAGACAGCCTGTTTGTAAGTATATCCCGAGGTAGGAGTTTCCATGTCGACGATCGACATTAGTGCCGGAACCATCCATTACGAAGCAACCGGACCCGAAAACGGCAGGCCGGTGGTCTTCGTGCACGGGTACATGATGGGCGCCCAGTTGTGGCGCCGGGTCAGCGAGCGACTGGCCGGACGTGGCCTGCGGTGCATCGCACCGACGTGGCCACTGGGCGCGCATCCGGAACCGTTGCGCCGCGGCGCCGACCGAACGATCACGGGCGTTGCCGGCATGGTCGCCGAGGTGCTGACCGCGCTCGACCTCGAAGACGTGGTGCTGGTCGGCAACGACACCGGCGGAGTGGTCAGCCAACTCGTGGCCGTGCATCACCCCGAGCGCCTCGGCGCGCTGGTGTTGACGAGTTGCGATGCGTTCGAACACTTTCCGCCACCGATCCTCAAGCCGGTGATCCTGGCGGCCAAGTCGAAGACGACATTCAAGGCTGTCTCCCAGGCCATGCGGGTACCGGCGGCGCGCAAGCGCGCGTTCGACGGACTGGCGCATCGCAACATCGACGACCTCACCGAGGCGTGGGTGCGCCCGGGGCTGTCCGATCCCCGGATAGCCGAAGACTTGCGCCAGTTCACGCTGTCGATGCGCACCGAGGTCACCACGGGCGTGGCGGCCCGGCTGCCCGAGTTCGACAAGCCCACGCTCATCGCCTGGTCGGCCGACGACGTGTTCTTCGAGCAGGAGGACGGCGTCCGGCTGGCCGCCACCATTCCCAACGCCCGCTTGGAGGTCATCGAGGGGGCCAGGACCTTCTCGATGATCGACCAGCCGGACCGGCTCGCCGAGCTGTTGTCGACGATCGCGGTGCGCGCGTAACCAACCCCGCCGCCCGGCGGTAGCGTCTTGGCCATGTCAGCTACGACGCAGCCGCTGCAAGGCCGGCGGGTCCTGGTCACCGGCGGGGCGACCGGCATCGGCGCGGCCGCCGTCGCGGCCCTCGGTGGGGCGGGGGCCGAGGTCGCCGCCACCTATCACCGCACGCCGCCGCCGGACGGCCTCGCGGCCGCCTGGCTGCAGTGCGACGTGCGCGACGCCGACGCCGTCTCGGCGATGGTGCGCACAACCGCCGAACGCCTGGGTGGGCTCGACGTGTTGGTCAACGCCGCGGGATTGTGGCAGGCCGGGATCCCCGGCTACATCGGCCCCGACGAGATCGCGTTCCTGTTGGACACCAACGTCAAGGCGACCATCCTGACCAACCAGGCCGCCCACGCGGTGATGAAGGAGCAGGATCCCAAGGGCGGCCGGATCATCAACTTCGGCTCGTCGGAAGCTGTTATGGGTAGCCCGATTTCGGCCGTCTACGCCGCGACCAAGGGCGCGGTACAGGCGTGGACGCGGTCGGCCGCGAAGGCGTGGGCGGGCGACAACGTCACGGTGAACGCGTTGGCCCCGGCGGTGCAGACGGCGGGCGCCGACCGGCTGCGCGAATTCCTCGGCCCCGACGCCAGCGCGTTCATCGACCAGCAGATGCAGATGATGATTCCGTTGGGCGGCGCGCTGGGGGACCCCGCACGGGATCTGGGTCCGATGCTGGTCTTTCTGGCCGGCCCCGGTTCGGGTTTCATCACCGGGCAGTTACTTGCGGTCGATGGCGGCCTGATGATGGTGGGCGGCTGACGGCCGGACCCGCCCGCAACGCCTCTCGGGGTGCGGCTTGCGTTCTGCCAATCGGCTGGCAAATCCGCCCGATTCCCGGCCCCCGGTCAGCATGCCTGGTTACCATCGTTCGCTATGGGCGCCGAGGAGCCGGGCGCAAACGGCACGGCCCGCGAGCCGGGAGATTCGGTGGAGTTGGTCACCACGCTCCTGGGCTTGTTGCGCCGCCGCCTCGGCCTCGACACGGCGTGGATCGCGTCGTTTCGCAGCGGCATGCAGGTATTCGAGGTATTCGACGGTGACGCCCGGCCCTTTGGCCTATCGCCCGGTGACACCGTTTCGCTGGCCGATTCGTACAGCGTCCGCGTCATCGACGGGCGGCTGCCCGCCGTCATCCCGGACACATCGGCCGACAAGACCGCTTCCCTGCTGCCGAAAACCCGCGAATGGGGCGTGGGCGCCTACGTCGGTGTTCCGTTGCTAGGCCCGGACGGTTCGGCGGCCGGCATCGTGGGTGCGGTCAGCCAGCAGCCGAAGCCGCAACTGGCTGACGTCGATCTCCGGGTCATCAGAAAGATGGCCGAGCTCATCGGCACTTTGATGGACATGCCGTTGGGGCCGACGAAAATCCCTACGGATCAGCACGATGGCATTCGCCGGATGGTCGCCGAGCGGGACTTCGAGATCGTCTTCCAAGCGGTGCACAGTGTCTCGACCGGCGAGGCGCTCGGCGTCGAAGCGCTCGCGCGCTTCCCGTGCGAACCGTTTCGCCCCGATCTCGTCTTCGCCGAGGCGGCCCTGCTGGGCTTGGACATCGAGTTGGAGACCGCGGTCGTGGCTCGTGCGCTGTCGCTGGTGCCGCAGCTGCCCGACGATGTATTCGTCGCAGTGAACATCTCCCCGTCGGCGGTGCTGCGCACGGAATGGACCGAGCTGCTCGCCGCGGTCGACCCATCTCGCCTCGTGTTGGAGATCACCGAGCATGACGCCGTCGGAAACTACGATGCCCTCGACGAGGTCCTGGAAGCGTGCCGGGCGCGCGGCATGCGGGTGGCGGTCGACGACGTGGGCGCCGGCTTCTCGTCGTTCTCGCACGTGCTGGAGCTGGCGCCGGAATTCATCAAGATCGACCACTCGATCACCCGCAACATCGACGCCGACGATGCCCGGCGGCATCTGGCCCAATCCATCGCGGAATTCGCCGCGCAGATCGGCGCGATTGTCATCGCCGAGGGGGTGGAGACCCAGGGCGAACTCGATGCCGTGGGGGCGGCCGGCATCCCGTGGGCGCAGGGTTTCTACCTGAGCCGACCCAAGTCCCACACCCACGGGTTTCCGGACGGCGCGGCGGTCGCCGAACCGATCGATCAGTCCCCGGCCATCTTCGACGTGCTGGGCGAGCGCCGGTTCGAGCTGGCGTTGACGCATTCGCCCATCGGCATGGCCGTCGTCGGCCTGGACGGCACGTTCCAGCGCACCAACCGAGCGCTGAGGAACATGTTCGGTTACGGTCGAAAGGCTTTGGCCGGCCTCACCTTTCAGGAGATCACGCATCCCGACGATCTGGATGCGGACCTGGCGTTGCTCGCCGAGTGCCTTGCGGGCCGCCGGCGGACTTACCGCATGGACAAGCGCTTCATCGCCGCCGACGGACGAATCTTATGGTGCGACCTCACCGTGGTGCTCGTCCAAGGGCCGCGTAACCAGCCACGCTGCTTCGTCTCTCAAATTCTCGACGTCACCGCCGAACGGATGCGAGAGGCCGAGCTTACTCGCCAGGCCACCACCGACACACTCACGTCGCTTGCCAACCGCTCCGCGGCATGGGGCCGGCTCGAGCAACTCGACGCGGCCGATGACGGCTATGGCCTGTTGTTCTGCGACATCGAGAAATTCAAGTCCATCAACGACCGGCACGGCCACCGGGCCGGCGACGAACTGCTGGTCGAAATCGCCCGCCGGTTACTCGCTGCCGTCCAAGACGACGGGCTCGTTGCCCGCTGGGGCGGCGACGAATTCCTCATCATCACCGACACCGTTGACGATCGCGGGCTCGCGGCGCTCACCGACCGCATCACCGGTGAGATCCAGCGGACCCGCATCACCCTCGCGAGCGGGATCGAGATCCCCATCGTGTTGACCGTCGGACGCGCGGCGCACCGATCCGGCGACGGCCGGTCCATCGACGCCGTTCTGGAGCGCGCAGACCAGGCCATGTATGGGCAGCGGCGCAGGCAAGCCGGCGCCTCATTCCTCACCGCCGGGTGAGCCGGGCGGCGGGCGGCCGAAGGGGCGGACACGCCGAGCGCGACTGCGGGGTTCGGCGAGGAGGTGTCGCGCCCGATTCCTGAGCAGTAGCAGCGACCTGTGCAACTCGAACAGCATGAGCCAATGGTGACCCGTTCGACGCCGATGCGTCCGCTGTACACGCACGCCTCGATGGGGAATCGTGGAAGAAGTTGCGATGACGGGTTGCCCAACGCGAGGCGGTGACGGACCGGCTTCGGACCCGGCCAGACCACCGTTACGATAAGACGGACCGTCTCGTCTCGTAGGGCTAGGCAGAGCAAAGGTGACTCCGACCGATGACTGACGACACCATCCAGGCGCTGCTGCGCAAGCGCCTGTCCGATCCGCGGACCGCGGTGAAACACCGCAGTTTGCAGTGGAGTTGGAGTCAGTACCTGGCCGGCGCGTCGGCGCGGGCCTCGGCCCTGATAGCGGCCGCCGACCCGGACCGGCCCATGCACGTGGGCGCACTGCTGGGCAACAACCCCGAGATGCTCAGCCAGATGGCGGCGGCCGGCCTCGGCGGTTATGTCCTGTGCGGCGTTAACACCACGCGGCGCGGCGAGGCGCTCGCGGCCGACGTCCGACGCGCCCACTGCCAGTTCCTGGTGACCGACGCCGAACACCGCCACCTGCTCGACGACCTCGACCTCGACGGGACACACATCCTCGACACCTCGACGCCGGAATGGACCGAATTCGTCAAGGACGCCGGTGAACTCGTCCCGCACCGGCAGGTCACCGCGATGGACCCGTTCATGATGATCTTCACGTCGGGCACCAGCGGAAACCCCAAGGCGGTGCAGGTATCACACCTGATGGCTGCGTTCGCCGGGCTCAACCTGGCGCAGCGCTTCGCGCTGTCCGAGCGGGACACCTGTTACGTGTCGATGCCGCTGTTCCACTCCAACGCCGTCGTCGCGGGATGGGCGCCCGCGGTGGTCTCGGGCGCCGCGATCGTGCCGGCGAAGTTCTCGGCGAGCAGCTTCCTCGGCGATGTCCGCCACTACGGAGCGACGTACATGAACTACGTGGGCAAGCCGCTGGCCTACATCCTCGCGACGCCGGAACGCGACGACGACGCCGACAATCCCCTGCGGGTCGCGTTCGGCAACGAGGCCAACGACAAGGACATCGAGGAGTTCGCGCGCCGCTTCGGCGTCCAGGTCGAGGACGGCTTCGGCTCCACGGAGAACGCCGTCATGGTGATCCGCGAACCCGGCACTCCGAAGGGCTCCATCGGCAAGGGTGCCGACGGGGTTGCGATCTACAACAGCGACACCGTCACCGAGTGCGCGGTCGCGCGCTTCGACGCCGACGGCGCATTGGTCAATGCCGACGAAGCCGTGGGCGAGTTGGTCAACACGGCCGGCTCGGGGTTCTTCACCGGTTACTACAACGATCCCGAAGCCAACGCCGAGCGCATGCGCCACGGCATGTACTGGTCCGGTGACCTCGCCTACCGGGACGCGGAAGGCTGGATATACCTGGCGGGCCGCACCGCGGACTGGATGCGGGTCGACGGCGAGAACCTCACCGCGGCCCCCATCGAACGAATCCTGTTGCGGCACAGCTCCATCAATCGCGTCGCGGTGTACGCCGTTCCGGACGAGCGGGTGGGCGACCAGGTGATGGCCGCGATTGTCCTCAACGAGGGACAGACCCTCGACCCCGCTGCGTTCGAGGCGTTTCTCGACGCCCAGGCCGACCTGTCCCTGAAGGGCCGCCCGCGCTACGTCCGCATCGCCACCGACCTGCCCAGCACCGCCACGCACAAGGTGCTCAAGCGCCAGCTGATCGCCGAAGGAACAACCGTCGGCGAAGACGAGCTGTTGTGGGAGCGCGAACCGCGCGGGACCGCCTACGCGGTCGTGGCGCCTGAGTCGGGCTCTCGGTCACCGGGCGGCGGATCTGGCCCTTCGACCGTCGCACCCGTTTGACCGGATCCCGCGCTGTCCCAGCGGCGATCGGTGAGCTGCTCGTCGTTGACGGCCAGCACACCCAGCACCGGGTAGGCAGTTACCCGCAGGCCGTTGCTGGTTCGCCGTGGGCTCATGGCGATTCGGTGAAGTAGGGCAGCGTCACGCCGGGACCGACGGGGTGGAACTGCACCCGGACGCGCATGCCGATGCGCAACTCCTCCGGCGGGACGCCGACGACGTTGGTCAGCATCTGGTAGCCCTCGTCCAGGGTGACGATCGCCGGCGCGTAGGGCGGTTCGAATTCCGCCGTCACCGGTCGCCGAACCACGGTCCAGCTGTAGATCTCGCCGAACCCGCCGCCGCGCTCCCAACGCACCTGCGCCGAAAGGCATTCGCGGCAGTGCTCGGTCGGCGGAAAGTTCGCCAGGCCGCAGGCCTCGCAGCGTTGATATCGCAACTCTCCCGACCGGCAGCCCTGCCAGAAGGGGACGCTGAGCGGGCTGGTGGCGTGGGGCACGGGGCCGGTTTGTGGGCGCAGGGCATCGGCGGTCACAGCGGTTCGTCCCCCAGGATCAGCAGCGTGGTGAACAAGGCCCCGGCTCCCCCGTTGCTGCACAACGCGATATGCGCATCGGGTACCTGCAGTTCGCCGGCCTGGCCGCGCAGCTGCTGGACGGCCCGGACGGCCCGCTGCATCATCTGCGGATTGGAGCCCGCATGGCTGAACGACATGGTTCCTCCGTCGGTGGTGATGGGGTGGCTGCCGTCGATGGCGATGTGCCCGTCGGCGACGAATGGTCCGCCCTCGCCGTCGCCGCAGAACCCGAACGCCTCGAGTTGGCGGATGATTTCGAACGAGAACGGGTCGTAGAGTTCCAGGACGTCGACGTCGCCGGGCCGCAGGCCGGCGTGAGCGAACGCGCGCTGGGCCGCGCGCCTGCCGACCACGCCATTGACGTACCCGCCGTTCCCGTCCCGCCGCCCGGCCAGGTCCCACGCCGGCGGGTGCTGGTAGGACGGGCCGTGGAAGTCGGCGCCGCTGCCTAACACGTAGACGGGTTGGCTTGCGCCGTCGGTCTTTTCGACGTTTGCCACGACCAGCGCGCACCCGCCCTCGGAGGTGGTGGCGCAGTCGAGGAGATGAAACGGGTCGGCGATCGGCCGGGAGGCGGTGATGTCGTCGGGCGTGAAGGGCCCGCGCCCGTAGTACACGGCTTCGGGGTTTCGCGATCCGTTGTTGCGGATGGTCGCGGCCACCATCGAAAGTTGTTCGCGCGTCGTGCCGTAAACGTGCATGTGGCGGCGCGCGATCAGCGCGAACTCGGCGGCGGTGAACATCCCCCACGGCGCCACGAATTCGTTCTCGGGCCGGGTCCACGGTGCCGTCGCCTCGTGGTCGCGGTACTCCCCGGCCTGGGCGGCGACAAGCACCACCACATCGGCCATGCCGTGCTCGATGGCGGCGGCCGCCTCGGTGATCATGCCCACCCCGAACGCGAGGCCCTGCCACGCCGGTCCCAGGCGCAGGTCGTAGATCAGGGCGGTGGACAGTGGGCCCGCGCTGATGCCGTCCACGTCCTCGAGGCGCAGGCCCGCATTGTCGAGCGCACCGCGGATGGCCGCCAGCGCCAGGCTGCGTGAGGTCTCGCCGTCCAGGCGTCGGCCCTGCCGGGTGTTGTGCACCCCGACGATCGCCGCCGTGCGTCTCGTGGTTGCCACTTCGGTCCTCGCTTTAGTTTTCGTCCGCCACGACACCGAGATACGTGCCGACGACGTCGTATCGTCGCCCGTCGCGGGAGATGGTTCCGATCGTCGTGGTCCGAGCACCCTCGGCCGCCGCGGCCCGGTCCGTCGCCGTTTCCACGATGTCGATCCGCACATCCACGGGCCGCGCCGTCTGCGGGTCGGTGATCTCGACGACCATTGCCACCGCTCGCTCGTGCTCGTCCCACTCGACGCTGGTGATCCGGTGCCGGGCGGTCAACTCCATCACCACCGACTCTCGGCGGACCAAAAACCGTACCGGCGCGCACAATTCGCCGGGACGGGGCGGCACGCACAGGGTTACCGCCATGTCACAGGCCTGCCGGCCGGGTGCTGATGGTCCCCGATTCCCGCAGCGCGGACAGGTCGTTGTCGGTGCGCCCCAGCAGGTCGGTCAGGACCTCTGCGGTGTGCTGGCCATACAGCGGCGAGGGCCGGCGAATCCAGCGGCGCGGTTTGCCGAGGAACGTGAATGGCATTCCGGTGCAGAGGAACTCACCGGCTACGGGGTGATGGACGGTCTCCCAGAATCCGCGCGCCTGCAGGTGCGGGTCCCGAAGCAGCTCGGGGGCCGCCGTGACCCGCGCGGCGGCCACTCCTGCGGTGCGCAGCGCGCCGACGGCCTCGGCCACCGAGCGCCGGGCCGCCCAGTCAGAGATCAGCTTGTCGAGTTCATCCGGTTGCTCGTGCCAGTCGCTGGTGCGGAGATCCCGCCGGCCCAGCAACCCGGCCAGGCCCGCGCGCGCGGCGTCGTCCGTCGCGGCAAGCGCGACCCACTCGTCATCACCGTGGCAGCGATAGACCCCCTGCGGCCGGGCACCGGGCCCGCGATTCCCGTTGCGGCGCATCTCGATTCCGTCGCGCGAGTACTCCACCAGCATCTCGGCGGCCACGTTCAGCGCCGCTTCGACCATGGTGGATTCGACGTGCATTCCGGTGCCGTCGCGGTCGCGGATGACCAGCGCGGCCACGGCGGCGAAGGCCGCGTGCAGGCCGGCGATCGGGTCGCACACCCCGCGAGGGATGACCGGGGGGCCGTCGGCGTGTCCGGTCATCCACGCCATGCCGGTCGCCTGTTCCATCGTCTGGGCGAAACCCACGCGGTCGCGCCACGGACCGTCGAGGCCGAAGGCGGGCATTCGCACCATGATCGCGCGGGGGTTGGCCGCGCGCACGGCATCCCAGCCCAGGCCGAAGTTCGTCATCACCCGCGGTGAGAAGTTCTCGACGACCAGATCGCTGGCGGCGATGAGTTCGAGGGCGAGGGCGCGGCCCGCGTCGGTGCTCAGTTCGACGCTGACGCCGCGCTTGTTGTTGTTGCTGCACAAGAAGACCGGGCCCCACTCCCACCACTGATCCCAGCTGGATGGGCGGCCCGCGGAAAACCTCATGCCGTCGGGGCGGCGGACGCCCTCGACTTTGATCACGTCGGCACCCAGCGCGCCCAGCAGTTGCGTCGCAACCGGCCCCGCCCAGAAGGCGGTGAAATCGGTTATCCGGGTATCGGCCAGCGGCAGGGCGTCGGTGGCGGAACCCGCGGGCCGCGCGGGCCTTGACGGCCAGTGGATTCGGCCGTTGTCGGCGCCGAGTCGAGGCGGCCGCCCGGGCGGCCTGGTGATCATCGCGTCGCTGCGGTAGGGCACCCGCGGCGCAAGGATCCCGGCTTCGGATTCGACGAACACGCCGCGTTCCACGAAATGGTCGACCTGGGGCAGCATCTCGGGCGTCGCGATGGGGGCCACCGGGATTCGGAATGCGACCGCGAGGTCGACGATCTCCTGCGTGGTGCGGGACTGGGTCCACTGCGTGACCATGCCGAGGAACTCGTCGCGGCGGGCGACGCGCCCGTCGAACGAGGCCAGGTCGGCGTCGTCGAGCAGATCGGCGCGGTCGATCAGCACCAGGAAGTCCTGAAACTGCTGGGCGGTGATGGTGCAGAAGCCGACCAGGCCGTCGGCGGTGGGAACGATCGACGGCAGCTCCAGACTGCGCTGCCCCAGTCGCGAATCCGCGCCCAGCACGCTGGCCGACATGGCCGACAGGCCGCCCATCGCGATCACCATGGCCTCATAGGTCGAGACGTCGACGATCTCCCCGCGTCCGCCCCGCGCGGCGTGCCGGGCGGTCGCGGCGGCGACCGCGGCCGCGAACGTGCCGGCCAGCCACTCACCCAGCTCACCGCCGGCCTGCACCGGTTCGTCCTCCGGCCAGCCGCGCCCGGCGGTCGAGCCGCACAACGCCTGCAGGATGAACTCGTTCGCCGCGACGCGGTCGTCGACGTACGAGCCGGTTGTGCCGAATGGGGTCACGGCGACCACCACGGCCGACGGGCCGGTGTGGGCCGTGATTTCGTCGAGTGTCCACCCGTCGGTCAGGTCGGTCAGCACGATGTCGGCACCGGCCAGCAGCGTCGCGACCTCCGCCGGGTCGCCGTTGGTGACCGACCTCTTCCCGGCGGCCAGATAGCCGAACAGGGCCCCGGGCGGCCCACCCGCGGACCGCCGACGCAGCGAATCCCCCTGCGGCGATTCGATTTTCACCACGTCGGCGCCGGCGTCGGCGAACATCTTGCCGCAGTAGGACACCGCGATGCCGTTGGACACCTCCACCACGCGCCAGTCGGCGAACGGTGCCTGGGGTGTCACGTTCAGTTGCCCAGCGTGGTGGCGCGCCCCGAAATGCCGGGAGCCTCGGCCGTGACCTGCGCCTGCAGGGCGAACTGCGTCATCCGGGTCCAGGCGTCGCGATCACGCTGGCTGGCGCGGCGGCCGACGTGCGTGACCACGTCGACGTCGGTAGCCTGGGCCCGCAACTGACCGGCGCGAGCGTGCTCCTTCGGGATGTGCCGGAACGGGTCGAATGAGTAGGCGGCCATGGCGTTTTCGTGCGTGATCTTGTCGATCACCGAATCGTCGAGATGCCCCATGGTCTCGATGACGTCTTCCGGGGCGAACGGCCAGTTGCTGTCGGAATGGGGAAAGTCGGACTCCCAGCACAGCATGTCCTCGTTGAACCAGTCCATGTTGCGCACGCCGACCTTGTCGCTGATGAAGCACGTGTAGAAGTGCCGCTTGAACACGTCGGCCGGCCCGCTGTAGCCGGGCGGGAACTTGGCCAGCGTCCAGCCCGAGTGGCGGTTGAAGACGTGCTCGGCGCGCCAGAGGAAGTACGGCATCCAGCCGACGTCGCCCTCGGTGAGGGAGAACTTCAGCTGCGGGAAGTCCGCCCAGAACTCGGCCCAGATCAACTCGGTGAACGTGAACATGCTCATCATCGACGACGCCGTCATCTGCACGCTGGGCGGGGCGTCCGTCGACACCTGGGGGGAACGCGACGCGGAGCCGACGTGCGTGCACAGCACCGTCTTGTGCTCGCAGACCGCCTCGAACAGCGGGTACCAGTACTTGGTGTGAATGCTGGGCATCTGCAACGCCTCTGGGTTCTCCGAGAACGTCACCGCGTGACAGCCCTTGTCCGCGAGCCGCTTGACCTCCTTGGCCGCCTCGGCCACGTCGAACAGCGGCAGGATGCCACAGGGGATGAATCGGCCGGGGTAGGCGGCGCACCACTCGTCGATGTGCCAGTCGTTGTAGGCCTTGATCATCACCAGGTTGACCTCGCGGTCGGGACCCTGGTTGAGGACCTGGCCGGAGAAGCCGGTGAAGTTCGGGAAATTGAGGCCCGCCAATTGACCGCCCGCATTCATGTCCCGGACCCGCTCGTCCACGTTGAAGCAACCCGGCCGCATCTCGTCGTAGCGCGAGGCGTCGATGTTGTACATCTCCCGCGGCTTGCCCGCCACGGCGTTCAGGCCCATGTTGCGCCCGCGGACCTCGCCGTAGTACCACTGCTGCACGCCGTCGGGTTCCAGGACCACCCGCGGTGCGCGGTCCTTGTATTTCGCGGGGAGGTGCGCGTCGAACATGTCGGCGGGCTCTGCGATGTGGTCGTCCACGCTGATCAGGATCAAGTCGTCCTTGTGCATGCCGCGCTCCTCACCGAGATAGCGATTAGACTAATAGTCCCTCATCAGTGGCGCCCTCAGTCGGCGGGCGCATACCGCAGCATCGTGACGTCATGCTCCGGGTAGTCGAAGAACACCGGCCTGACCCGCATCCCCACCCGCAGGTCGGCGGGGTCGACGTCGACCATCTCGGTGGAAAACCTGGGCCCCTCGTCCCATTCGACAATGGCCAGCAGCTGCGGGACGGCGTCGGCGAAGTGCGGACTGACCGGCCTGCGTGCCACGGTGTATGAGTACAACGTTCCCATGCCGGAGATCTCCCGCCACTCGAGGTCGTCGGCGAGCGTGCCCGGCGCGCGCACCCGCGGGTAGAACACATAACTGCCCAGCGAGGGCGAGTACTGGATGACGATGCGATGCTGCGCCAGCGCATCCCAAAACGGCGCGCTGGTGGGGGTTTTGACGGGCATCGGGCGCTCGAGAGTGGCCATGTCGATCAGTCCCCCTCGAGGATCAGCGTGGTTTGCTCCGACAGGATGCCCCCGTTACCGGACACGAAGGCGCGGTGGCAGTCGGCGACCTGGGCCGCACCCGCGCGGCCCATGATCTGGCGCGTGGCGTCGCAGACGTGGTGCATGCCGCCGGCCAGGCCGGCTTGCCCGAAGCCGAGTTGTCCCCCGGCCGTGTTGAGCGGGAAATCACCGCGGAAGGTCGTGTCGTGGCTGGCGACGAACTCCATGCCCTTGCCCTTCTCGCAGAAGCCCGCGTCCTCCAGCGACAGCAGCACGGTGATGGTGTAGCAGTCGTAGATCGACACCATGTCCATCTGCTCGCGGCTCAGCTCCGTCATGGCGAACGCGGTGTCGGCGGCCTCAGCGATCGGCGTGTGCAGCAGGTCCTTGGCGTACGTCGGGGTCTTGAACGGCACGTGCTCGCCGAATCCCTTGATCCACACCGGTCGGTGACGCGCGCGGCTGGCCAGATCGGCGTTGGCGACGACGACCGCGGCGCCCCCGACGCAGGGCATGACGATCTCCAGCATGTGCAGCGGGTCGGCGATCACCGGGCTGGCCAGGACGTCGTCGACGGTGAGCGGCTTGTCCTTCCAGATCGCGCCCTCGGTGTGGTTGGCGTTGACCCGCTGATCGACGACGATCTTGGCCATCGCCCGCTCGTCGTACCCGTACACGGCCGCGTAGCGCTGGGCGACCTGCCCATAGGGCCCGTTCTGGCCGAGGTTGCCGTAGGGGATCTCGAATTCGGCCTGGGGAGAGCCGTATTGGTTGCTCGACGAACCGAAGAACATCGCGTCCACCATCGGCCGGGGCTTCTTCTTCGACGAGGGGGTGATGTAGCGCGCCGGCAGCGCGCACAACACGGCGTCACAGATGCCCAGCTCGATCGCCGCGGCCGCCCGCCACACCATGGCGGCGGCGCTGGCTCCGCCGAGGTCCACGTGTTCGGCGAATCGCGCCCCGACGCCGAGGTATTCGGCGATGGTCGACGGCACGAAGATCTCCGACTCCGCCAGGTGCGACGCCACGATGCCGTCGACGACGTCACCGGGCAACCCGGCATCGGCGAGGGCGGCCGCGGAGAGTTGCGCCCATTGCTCGATGGCGAACGGCGCGGGCGTGGCCTTGTTGAGCCGTTCGGGCGGCAGTTCGACGTATCCGACGATCGCGGCCTCTCCGCGTAATCCCATGGGCCGTCCTACTTTCGGGGTAGTCCGAGGATCATCTGCGCGATGATGTTCAGCTGAATCTCCCGGGTTCCTCCGCCGATCAGCTCGGCGGGCAGGTGCAGGTACCGCTCGACGATGTCCGGGTCGGAGTCGGCGACCATCGCGGTGCGCCCGGTCAAGCCCAGGGTGGCCTCGAACGTCCTGCGCAGCAGCACGTTCATGGCCACCTTGGCGATGCTCGACGCCGGGCCGGATGCCTGGCCGTCGAGCAACCGGATGGTTTCGCGCACCCCCAGCGCCTTGATCGCGTTGGCGTAGGCGTCGAGTTCACCGAGTGCGCGCAGCGCGTCGTCGCGGTCCGGCCCCGGTTCCGCCGCGAGCCGGCGCAGGGCCGCCGCCCGGTCGAACTTGACGTAACCGCTGATGGCCGAACGCTCTTCGGCCATCGTGGCGATCGCGAGGTTCCAGCCGTCGCTGGGTGCGCCCAGCAACATCTCGTCGGGGACGAAGACGTCGTTGAGGAACACCTCGTTGAAGTGCGCCTGCCCGGTGGCCGTTTTGATCGGCTGGACTTCGATGCCGGGCGAGGCCATATCCAGGATGAAGTAACCGATGCCACGGTGCTTGCCGGCTTCGGGGTCGGTGCGCGCCAGCAGGGCGCCAAGGTCGGCGTACTGGGCCAGCGACGTCCAGATCTTATGGCCGTTGATCCGCCAACCGCCGTCGACCTTGGTTGCCCGGGTGGCCAGCGACGCGAGGTCGGAGCCGGCGCCCGGCTCACTGAACAGCTGGCACCAATGAATCTCGCCGCGTTGGGTCGGCGGAATCAGCTTTTCCTGCAGGTCTTTTGGTGCGGCGGCCAGCACCGAAGGCAGGATCCACTCGGCGATGTTCAGCGACGGCCGGACCAGCGCGGGTCGCTTGGCGAACTCTTCGTCGATGATGAGCTGCTTGAGGGGACCCGCATCGACGCCCCACGGCGCCGGCCAGTGCGGCGCGATCAGCCCGGCATCGGCCAGCAACGTGCGCTGGGGCCCGGAGGCCTGGTCCGGGTAGTCGCCGTGCGGTGCCGGTATGTCGTTGGCCAACTGCATTGCGGCGTCAAGGGTCTCGGCAACCCAGGAACGGAAGTGCGCTTCCGCGTCCCCGAGGTCGACCGACATGTCGCGCTGCTGCGTGCAGGTCAGCTGACCGAGGCGCCGGGCCCAGCGATTCGCCGGCCCGATCGACGCCGCGAGGCTGATCGCCCGACGCCAGTAGAGATGCAGATCGTGCTCCCAGGTGAATCCGATGGCCCCGAACATGGTCAGCGCGTCGAGCACCAGATCTGGCACGGGTGCGATCGCCATCACCGCCGCCCCGGCGGCGGCCATGCGGTGCTGGTCGATCGGTTCGTCGACGGCGCGGATTGCGTCCCAGGCTGCCGCCGTGGCCAGTTCGCTGCTGACCAGCAACATCGCGGCGTTGTGCTGCAACGCCTGGAAGGTGCCGATCACCTTGCCGAACTGTTCTCGGCTCCGCAGGTGCGCGGTGGCCGCTTCCACGCACCACTGCACGATGCCGCTCAACGCGCTGGCCAGGAGCCCCAACGTCACGCACCGAGCGCGGTCGGGATCGATGCCGGTGAGCACCTCGGAGCCCGCCGCGCGGTAGTCGTCGAGCCGCAACACCCCGGCGTCGGCGACGAGGTCCGTCCCGTTCACGGGTTCCGCTGTCACCGTCGGCTTTTCAGCGTCGACGGCCACCCAGACCACGCCTTCGTCGTCCCCACGGGCGGCGACCAGGACCGTCTGCGCGGCGCACACGCCGGCGGTGACCTCCGACGCGCCGGTGACCGACCATCCTCCGCCCTCGGCGCGCGCGCGGAAGTCGCCGTCGTCGGGCAGCACGACGGCGGCGATCGCGCCCGCGGCCAGGCCCCGCACCAGTGCCTCGGCGGCGGGTGTCGTATCGGCCAGCAAGGCGACGGCCCCCGCGGCGACCGTCGGCAGGAGCGGCCCGGGCAGTAGCGCCTTGCCCGCCGCCTCCAGGACGCAGGCGGCGTCGATCAGCCGGCCGCCCTGCCCGCCCAGGTTCTCGGGCACGTGCACGGCGTGAAAACCGTTGCCGACGAGGGCATCCCACCATTCCGGGCGCCGGCCCGCCGCAAGATCATCGAAACTGTCTCGCGTGGCGGCGATGGGGGCATGCCGGCCGGCGAACTGTCCGACCGCATCGCTGAGCTCCTGTTGCTCCGGGCTCAATCCCAGGGTCACGACGACGGCCGAGTGGTGACTGAAGTTGGCCGCACCGACTGCTACCCTTCCGGCTAGAATGCCCTTACAAGACGGACCGTCTCGTCTTGTGGCAGACTACCGGGGCCAGTCAGGATATGTAAAGCGGGCCACCGCAGCAGCGAGGATCACCCAATGCCAAGCGATCTCACCCAGACGACCCCGCCGAGGCGTCGCAGCGAGAAGTCGCGCACGGCGATCGTCACCGCCACCCGCGAGCTCCTTCTCGAACGCGGATTCGACGGCCTGAGCATCGAGGCCGTCGCCGCCCGGGCCGGTGTGGGCAAGCAGACCATCTACCGCTGGTGGCCCAGCCGCCCGGCGCTGGTTGCCGACGTGATGCTCGAGGATGCCGACAGGCTGCTCGCATCGGTCAATCACACCGACGACCTGGCCGCCGACTTGGTCGGCTGGGTGCGAAAGCTCGCCAGAACTCTGACGACGGCCCGCGGCGCGGCGATGCTACGCATCCTGACCGTCGCGGGCATGGAACACGAGGACACCGCCGTCAAACTGCGCGCCGGGTTCAGCGAGCCCCTGTACGAGAGCGTCCGGGCCCGGATCCTCGCCGACGGCATCGACGGCAACATGGCCGAGTCGGCCGCGGACGCGATCGTCGGGGGTGTCGTCTATCCGATCCTGTCTGACCCGCAAGGGTATTCACGACGCCGAGCCGAGCTCACGACCAGGTTCATCGTCGACGCCCTGGGCCGCCGAGGCTGACCAGGACCGCAATGGGCGCAGCAACGCGTTCTTCTTGTAATAGTGGTCCGCCATGCGCCGCATGATGTTGTCCAGCACGGTGACAGCCTCGTCGAGGAAGGGGCCCTTGTTCAGCATCACGCACTCGGCCCGTTCGCTCATCGCCGCGTCGCTGATCTCGGCGCGCGAGGGCAGGCCGGTCTTGGCGAGTTGTTCGAGAACCTGCGTCGCCCAGATCACCGGCAGGTGTGCGGCCTCGCACAGCCACAGGATCTCCTCCTGCAACTCGGCCATCCGCTCGTAACCGCACTCCACCGCCAGATCCCCCCGAGCGATCATCACCCCGACCCGGGGCCGGCGCATCGCGGTGAGCAACAGCTGCGGCAGGTCTTCGAACGCGCGCCGGGTTTCGATCTTGAGCACGACGCCCAACCGGTGCCCGTCGAGCCGATCGAGTTCGTCGAGCAACCGCTCGACATCGGCCGGATTGCGAACGAACGACATCTCCACCAGATCCGCCAGTTCCACCACGGCGGCGAGGTCGGCGACATCGCGGTCCGTGAGCGCCGATATCGGCAGATCGGTGTCGGGCATGTTGATGCCCTTCCCCGCCTTGAGGCGGGCCTCCCCCTGCTCCGGACGGTCGATACGCACGGTGAGCGCCTCGCGGGCGACCGACACCACCCGGCCGCCGATCTTGCCGTCGTCGAAGTGGACGGCGTCACCCGGCCGGGCATGGACGAACGCCTCCGCCAACGTGCATCCGATCCGGGGTTGGCCACCGGTCGGCGCCGGTGAACAGTCGCGGGTCAATTCCAGCAGGTCTCCGGCGCGGACCGACAGGCTGCGCTCCTTCTCCGGAAGCGGGCCCACTTCCGTTGCGTCGTCGGTGTTTTCGGCGCGCAGCACCGTCCCGCTCACCAGGTAGGTCGTCCGCCTGGTGGCGACCACGAATCCACCCGGGGCAGCCTCCAGAACGAGTCGCCGCCGGGATCCACGGGCGTCCCGCAGCGCCAGCACGTCGCCCGCCCCGCGGCTGGCCAGCCACGGCGCCGGCACCGTAACCACCGCCATCCCGGGTTCGGGTGGGTGCGCCGGCGCCTCGGTCGACGTCAGCCACGCCCGTGCCGGCGCGACGACCCGGCCGAGATCATCCCGGCGCGGACGCAGCTTCAGCACGCGAGGACCCGGCTGCAGTGGCCCGGTCCGCAGCTTGGGCCCCGCCAAATCCATCGCCACCAAGCAGGTCGTGCCGGCGCTGGAGGCCGCGTCCCGGACATGGCGGGCCATGGCCCGCCAGGCCCGCACGTCGTCGTGGGCGCAGTTGATGCGCGCGATGTTCATCCCCCGTCGCACCAACTCGCGCACCAACTCCGCGTCGGTCGCGGCCTGCGACGGCAGCGTGACCATGATGCGCGTCATGCGATGCGCCGGCCGCGGCCCAAGCAACTCCACCGTGCGTTGCCGCAACATCGTCTGCCCCTGCTCGATCGGCACCGCCGACGGTGGCGGCGGCTGCCAGTTCCCGTCCGCGATGGCGGCGACGGCGGCACGGACCGCGGCGAGTGTGGCCTGGACGTGCGCTTCGCTGCGACCCAACGACGACAGGCCGAAGTCCGCCAGACTCGCCTGCAATTCGCGTAGGTCGAACTGGCGAATCGCCCAGTAATGCACGAGGTTTCGTGCGCTCGCCCGGTGTTCCGGTGCAATGGCCGGAAGCCACGCCGCCCAGGAACGCTCCGCGTCCCGCAGGCTGGTCAGCAGGCCGTCGATCTGCTCGAGCAACCCCGCCAGCCGCCGCTTGACATCGGTGTCGGCAGATTCCCGGGTGCTGGGGATCGATTGGCCGACCACACGCTGACCAGACACGGGAGCTCCCCATTCTGTGGCTTGACGGCCACACAGTGTTAACGTCGGCGTAACGCTAAATGCTCGAATCACCAAGGCACACAGGAAGTTACCGGCGCGACGGGCATCACGACAGGGACATTGGTCCCCAATACCGCTACTGCCGCGGCTGTCCGATCGTCACGGCGGCCAGGCCCTTGCTCACGCGATCCGGCAGGGATCCCCCGTGGCTCAGCCAATCGTCGAGGGCGATGCGCACGGTCGCCATGGCCAGCGCACCGATCAGGCGCGGCCTGGGGTCCTGCGGCGCCAGTCGCGGCAACCGCGGCGCGATGAGCTCGGCGATCGCCAGCTCGTAGCGCACATAGATGTGCAGTGTCCACGCGTCCAATGTCTCGGAAGACCTTGTCAGGGTGGCTAATTCGCGAATCTGGTCCTCGATGTCGGCGAACCCGCCGGCCAGCTCCCCGAACGCGCCGACGACCGCGTCGGTGGCGCTCAGGTCTTTGGGCTGGGCGGCCAGGGCGGCGGTGATGCGGTTGAGCCAGTGGACGGTCATGCCCTCGGCGACGGCGTCTTCCTTGGAATTGAAATAGCGGAAGAAGGTCGCCCGCCCGATGTCGGCCGCATCGGCGATGCGCTCCACCGTCGTGCCGGCCAGCCCGCGCTCGGCGACCAGCGCAGCGGCGGCGGCGGCGATGCGCTGGCGCATCGCCGTGCGCTTCCGCTCGGCCAACGACGTCGTGACAGCCATTCCCCACCCTTTTCCGCGAATCGACCCCTAAAGCGTAAGACATAGTCTTAGCATGAGACGATGTCTCAAGACTCCGATTCGTCCGCTCAGGTGGCCCCCGACGCGCGGGCCGCGTGGCAGTTCTTCCAGCAGATGGTCGCGGACGTCACCAAGATCGTGGCCGAGGACGCCGAGTCCGAGCGGGAACCTGTCTCTTATACACAT